>JASHTD010000119.1 GCA_030040725.1 Candidatus Sulfotelmatobacter sp.
GTTCCGGCCGATGTTTCGCATGATCACGCGCAGCTGGCACATGTACCCGCTGGGATTGCTGTTTGGCTTGGGGTTCGACACGGCAACCGAAGTCGGCCTTCTCGGAATCTCGGCTGCTGAGGCAGCGAAGGGCCTGTCATTCTGGGCGATTCTGGTATTTCCAATGTTGTTTGCCGCGGGAATGTCGCTGATCGACACGACCGACAACATTCTGATGCTGGGAGCGTATGGATGGGCCTTCGTGAAACCGATTCGCAAGCTCTATTACAACATCACGATTACGTGTGTCTCGGTAGTAGTTGCGCTGGTCGTGGGTGGAATTGAAGCGCTGGCGCTGCTGGTCGAGCACCTCCACCTGCAAGGCTGGTTCTGGAATGTGATTGCAGAGCTGAGCGATAACTTCGGCACGCTGGGGTATTTTATCGTTGGACTTTTCGCACTGAGCTGGGTGGTTTCGATTGCGTTCTACAAATGGCGGAGATTCGACGATCTGGAATTGAATGCTGAAGACAATCTGGCTTAACAAGTACAAAGTTACTAGGTAGAGAACGAGGAGGATGAATGGCCGATAACCAGTCTGCACACAAACACCCCGAGTCGGAACAACGTATCAAAGCGTTAGAGGAACAGGTGAAGAAGCTCGAGCAGCAGATGCGCGACCTGCAGCACAAAATGCAAACTCACGAGCACCCGCATACCCACTAGATGCGCAGGCGGCTTTGGCCGCCGGGCTTGATGGGAGCGGCCAGCAGCGTGATCTGCGTCACAGCGCCCTGTGCGGCTGATGCGCCTACAATATGAAATGCGCATGCCCGACGCCTGCCTAATTCGAATCCGGGGAGTGGTGCAGGGCGTGGGCTTTCGGCCCTTCGTTTACCGCCTGGCACTTGCGCACGGGCTGAACGGCTGGGTTCTGAATGGCGAAGAAGGTGTCCAGATTCACGTCGAAGGCGATGCGGCAAATTTGGAAGTTTTCGCTCATGATTTGAGAAGCGAGGCACCACCTGCCGCGGTGATTGCAGAAATCAACGTGCAGCCGGCACAGCCGGGCGGATTCACTCAGTTCAGCATTCGGGAAAGCGAACGCCGCGACCATCCCACGGTTCGCATCTCGCCTGATCTTGCCATTTGCGACGATTGCCTCAAGGAGTTGTTCGATCCGGGCGATCGCCGCCACTTGTATCCCTATATCAATTGCACGAATTGCGGCCCACGCTACAGCGTGGTTCTGGCGCTTCCTTATGACCGGCCGAAGACGACGATGAAGGATTGGCCGCTGGATGAGTTTTGCTCGCGAGAATACCGCGACCCCGCCAATCGCCGCTTCCACGCGCAACCGGTCGCGTGCCCGCAGTGTGGTCCTTATTATTATTTGCGGACGGGAGAGGACAATGCTACGGAATCGCACGGGAACGGTCGACGTCCGTCGCACGACAACAAGTATATTGAGAAGGCCGCAAAGGTTCTCCGTTCGGGCGGTATTCTCGCGGTGAAAGGACTTGGCGGCTACCACCTGGCCTGCGACGCGCGCAATGCAACAGCGGTTGCCGCCTTGCGCGAACGCAAATATAGAAAAGAAAAACCGTTCGCGCTAATGGCGAAAGATATTGCTGTGGCGCGAAGTTTGGTCGAACTCTCTCCTGAAGCTGAGGCCCTGCTCACATCTGTGGCGCGACCGATTGTGCTCGCGACGGCGAAAATCGATCTCAATCAAGTCGCCCCGGATAACAGCGAACTTGGAGTGATGTTTCCCTACACGCCGTTGCAACATTTATTGTTTGCCGCGGGCGCTCCCGATGCGTTGGTGATGACCAGCGCCAACCGATCGAGCGAACCGATCGCGTACGAAGATGAAGACGCTCTGCAGCGCCTCGGGGGAGTTGCCGATTCTTTTCTGATTGGCCAGCGGCCCATTGCCCGCCGGATTGACGATTCGGTCGCACGCGTTGGATCCTTCGGTCCAGTGATTTTGCGACGCGCCCGCGGCTACGCTCCTGGAGCGGTTACATCGCTGCCGGTGAAGCGTCCGATTCTCGCCCTGGGTGCTGATTTGAAAAACACAATTACCTTGGTGGTCGATGGGCAGGCCTTCGTGAGTCAGCACATTGGCGACCTCGACCACTACCAGTCTTTGCGCGCCTTTCAGGAGACGATTGATGATCTCGTCTCCATGTACGAAGTTCGCTGGGACGATCTGCTGGTGGTGCATGATCTTCACCCCGAGTACCGCTCGACAAAGCATGCCGCGACGAGAGTTGGATCGGGCGCGCACGCGGTTCAGCACCATCGAGCACACATTGCATCGGTTCTCGCGGAGCGGCAAGAATGGACGAAGCAGGTCATCGGAGTCAGCTTCGATGGTACAGGATATGGCGACGACGGCTCGATTTGGGGCGGCGAGATTTTTGTTGGCAGTGTAAATGAAGGATTCGCTCGGGTAGCTCACTTGCGAACCGCAGCTCTCGCAGGAGGCGATGCGGCGGCACATTATCCGGTGCAGGCAGCCGCAGGATTTTTGGCACAGTTGAACGAGTCGCGGGATCTGAGTTTGCGAAACCCCGGTTTGCCGAATGTTCTCGAGGCTCCTTTTAGCTTTCCGGAACGCTATCGCAACGCTATGGAATTAGTGCACAAGAACGTTCGCACGTTTTCTACCACATCCATGGGACGATTGTTCGATGCCGCTGCGGCGTTGCTTGGATTCACTCGCGAAGTCACTTTCGAAGGCCAGGCCGCCATGTGGATCGAGCAACGGGCGCGTTCCGCGCCGGAAACGGATGCGTACGCTTTTCCATTCGCAGACGGCGAGCTTGATTTTCGACCCCTGCTGCTTGCTGTAGCTGAGGATCGCAAGCGCCGGCGAAATATCGACGAAATCGCGCGCTCGTTTCAGGCAGGGATTGCGCACGGCCTTTGTGAGGCGGTGCAATCGATCTCTCGGGACCGGCAGCTGGATACGGTTGTTCTATCGGGCGGAGTATTCCAAAATGAATTGCTGCTCGAAGATCTGAAACTCATATTGTCGTGCGGAACATCTTTGCAGATTTGGACGAACCACGAAGTTCCTCCGAATGACGGCGGAATCAGCCTTGGCCAGGCCGCGTTGGCGGCTTTTGGTCGCTTCGATACAGCAGAGCACTCTGGCCATCAGGCCGCCGAGTTCAGCCATGCATGAGCTTTCCATCGCGATGAGCATCGTTGAGCTGGCACAAGAAGAAGCCGAAAAACGTGGCGTGCAAATCGAGGCGGTGCATTTGAAGCTCGGCGCGCTCTCCGGAGTCGTGAAAGAAGCGCTGCTCCCTTGCTATGAGATGGCCTGCGAAAATACTCCACTGCAAGGCTCGCTACTGATCATCGAAGATGTTCCGGTAGTGATTTTTTGCCCCACCTGTAACACGCAACGGACTTTGAGTTCGGTGCAGCAATTTACCTGTCCGGAGTGCGACACTCCGTCGTGGGAAGTTCTGCAAGGCAAGGAACTCGAGGTAGTTGCCCTGGAGGTCAACGAATGTGCCCCGAACCGCGCCTCATAGAAGTCCGAAAAAATGTTCTTAAGCAGAACGATATTATCGCCCGCGCGTTGCGGGACCGCTTCCGCGGGGCAGGTGTTTTCGTGGTGAGCCTGGTTTCCAGCCCGGGGTCGGGCAAGACCGCGTTTCTGGAGAAAACACTCACCCTGCTGCGCCCGAAATATCGGGTGGCTGCTTTAGTCGGCGATCTGGCGACGGAAAACGACGCGGCGCGCTTGGCGCGCAGCCAGGCTCCGGTGAAGCAGATAACGACCGGCACACTCTGTCACCTGGAAGCGGCCATGGTGCAGAATGCGCTCGAAGGATGGAGGGTGAACGATCTGGATTTTCTGTTTATCGAGAATGTCGGCAACCTTGTCTGTCCGTCTTCTTACGATCTGGGAGAAGAGCTTCGGTTCGTGCTCCTTTCTGTTACCGAAGGCGAAGACAAGCCGTTGAAGTATCCGACAATTTTCAATAGCGCAGACGTGGCGGTCATCACCAAGATGGATTTAGCCGAGGCCGTCGAATTTAACCGAGACCTTGCATACAAGAACATCCAGGCTGTGCGCCCTGGGATGAAAGTAATCGAGGTTTCGGCAAAGACCGGCGCCGGGCTGGAAAATTATTTCGCCTTTCTCGATCAGCGGCTCAGTGAAATGCGCAAGACTGTGTCAATTTAGTCCCGTTGAACGGCGGCGGTTTTTGGCGCGGGGTCGCGCTCCGCCGAGCACAAGCCCACACAGGCCGTCGACAAACTCCGCCGTCAAACTGTCATGCCGTATTAGAAAGCGCATATAAATCGGGCCGTATAGTGAATCCAGTAGCAAATCTTTGTCGATGTCTTTGCGCAACTCCCCGCGGCGAATTCCACGTTGCAAAGTCGTGTACGCCTCCTGCCTTCGCGGCCACAAAAAGCGTTCACGAAAAGCGGAAATCAGTTCTTTGTCGCTTTGCCCGCCGGCAAGAATCGCAGAAACGATTCGACCCTGGCGACCGCGAAAGACTTTGATTAGTTGCCGCATCTGCTGGCTCATGTCTGCATCCACGGAGCCGGTATCGGGGAAATGCAATCTCCTCGTGGCGCCGCTGGCAAAAGCATCCGCGATGAGCGCTGCCTTATGCGGCCACCAACGGTAAACCGTCGCCTTGCCAACATTAGCGTCTGCGGCGACCTCCTCAATAGTCAACTCGGCAAAGCCATTCTTGCCCAGAAGATTCAAGGCGCTCCGCAAAATGGAGACACGCGCCGCTTCGCTGCGCGGCCGTCCCGGAGGGCGGCTCCGGTTGCCTTTATCGTGGTTACTGTTGTTCGTAGCCGCCTTTTGGCGCATGCGCATAACTTACCATATAATGAGGAGGTTCTTTTTGGAATCCGATACGGGGAGTATCGAATCTAATTTCGCGACTGTAGATTCGCTTTTGGCAACGTTCCGTTAACGTTGCTGCTCGCTCTGTTCTGTGGGTTCAGGAGTGATTCTTAGCAATGTGGATTGTTGCATTAGCGCTCCGCCGTCCATACACCTTCGTTGTGATGGCCCTCCTCATCGTCATTTTGACGCCCATCACCATCCTGCGCACGCCGGTGGACATCTTCCCCAATATCGATATCCCGGTCGTCTCTGTTGTCTGGTTTTATACGGGAATGTCGCCGCAAGATATGGCCGACCGCATCGTAGCTAATTCCGAGCGCGGCATCACGACCACGGTAAACGACATCGATCACACGGAATCGCAGTCCGTCTACGGCCTTGGCGTGATCAAAGTATTTTTTCACCCGGGCACAAACCTGCAAGGCGCGATCGCGCAAATCACGGCAATTTCCCAGACGACGGTGCGAGGTCTTCCGCCCGGAACTACGCCGCCCCTCGTCATTTCTTATAGCGCTTCGACCACACCCGTCATTCAACTGGGGCTAAGCAGCAAGACACTGGCCGAGCAGCAACTTTTCGATCTGGGCCAGAACTTCCTGCGCAACTATCTGGCTACTGTTCCTGGTGCCGCCACGCCCTATCCCTACGGCGGCAAGATTCCTCAAATTCAGGTCGATCTCGATTTGCCGAAGCTCCAGGCGTATGGCCTCCAGCCGCTTGACATCGTAAATGCCGTCGATGCCCAAAACATCATTCTCCCTACCGGCACCATTAAGATGGGGCCGCTTGAATACAGCGTGGAGATGAACGGTACTCCGCAGACGATCGCGGAATTGAACGATCTGCCGGTTAAGACCGTCAACGGCGCAACCCTCTACATGCGCGATGTGGCCCACATCCGCAACGCTTTCGCGCCGCAAACCAATATTGTCCGCAACAACGGCAACCGCGGCGTGCTGATGTCGATGTACAAGAATGGAAATGCCTCCACGCTCGACATCGTGAAGGGCATCAAGAATATCGTTAAGCAGGCCGCGCAGACTCTGCCGCCGGAACTGAAGATCACCGCACTCTTCGACCAGTCTCTGTTCGTCCGCGCCTCCATCTATGGCGTCTTGCGCGAAGGTCTCATAGCCGCGGCTCTTACGGCGGTAATGATTCTGGTCTTTCTCGGCGATTGGCGTCCGACGATTGTCATTTCCATTTCCATCCCTCTATCGGTTTTTGTGTCCATCATTCTGCTCGGCGCCATCGGCGAAACCATAAACATCATGACGCTCGGCGGCCTGGCGCTTGCCGTCGGTATCCTTGTTGACGACGCCACCGTCGAAATCGAAAACATCGAGCGTAATCTTGCCATGGGCAAGGAGATGCGGCAGGCCATTCTCGACGGCGCGCAGCAAATCGCCGTACCTGCATTCGTTTCTACGCTCAGCATCTGCATCGTCTTCGTTCCCATGTTCTTCCTGAGCGGGGTCGCCAAGTTTCTGTTCGTCCCGCTCGCGGAAGCCGTCAGCTTCGCCATGCTCGCCAGCTATTTGCTGTCGCGAACTCTCATTCCTACGCTCGTGATGTACATCATGCGTGGCCATGAGCATCGCGCCGAAGCGCCCACCTCATTTCTCGGCCGCTTTCAGCGCGGCTTTGAACGCAAATTCGAAGATTTCCGGCGCAGCTACGAAGCTCTGCTCGAAACCACGATCGCCCATCGCGGTATTTTCATCGCCGGGTTTCTGCTGTTTTGCGTTCTTTCGCTCGGCCTTTACTTCTTTCTGGGCGAAGACTTTTTCCCGCAGGTCGACGCCGGGTTGCTTCGCCTGCACGTGCGCGCGCGTCCCGGCCTTCGCGTGGAAGAAACCGCCAATCTTTGCGATCGGATCGAAGCTTCATTGCGCCGGGAGATTCCCCCGGAGCAGTTGCAGACCATCCTTGATAACATCGGCCTGCCCAACTCCGGCATCAACCAGTCCTACAGTTCGAACGGAACCATCGGCAGCAGCGACGCCGAAATCCTGATTGCGCTCGATCCCGAGCATCACGTTCCAGCTGCGGACCTTCGCCGCCGGCTGCGCGAAGTTTTGCCGCGAGAGTTTCCGGGCGTCGAATTTTTCTTCCAGCCCGCCGATATCGTCACCCAAATTCTCAACTTTGGCCTGCCGGCTCCCATCGACGTGCAAGTCGTCGGCGCCGATATGTACAGCAACTACGCCATCGCGCAACAGATTGCCAATAAAATGCGCAGCGTTCCCGGCACGGCTGATGTTCATGTGCAGCAACTTCTCTCCCTCCCCGCGCTGCACATGGAAATCGAACGAACGCGCGTCACTCAGGTTGGTCTTACCGCCGCCAACGTGGCGCAGAGCGCGTTGGTCTCGCTCAGCGGCAGCTTTCAAACCGCCCCCAATTTCTGGCTGAACCCGAAGAACGAAGTGACGTATCAAGTCGCCGTACAGTCCCCGCAATATCGCATGACAAACCTGCAGGACCTGATGAATATCCCCGTGGACTCGCAGCAGGGCCCGCAGTTGATGGGCAATCTCGTAGCAGTAACACCAATCACAACTGCCGCCACCGTGAACCACTACAACGTGCAACCTGTCATCGATGTGTACTCGAGCACGCAGGATCGCGATCTCGGGGCGGTTGCGGCCGATACGAACAAAGTCCTCCAAACCTTCGAAGGTCACTTGCCCCGCGGCACGCATATTACGGTGCGCGGCCAGGTCGCGACCATGCGCACATCGTTCATCGGGCTCGGAGCGGGACTGGCCGGAGCGATTCTGCTCGTCTATCTGTTGATCGTCATCAATTTTCAATCGTGGCTCGATCCTTTCATCATCATCGCCGCGCTACCAGGCGCGCTCGCCGGGATTTGCTGGTTCTTGCTGCTTACGCACACCACACTCAGCGTTCCCTCGCTTACCGGTGCGGTCATGTGCATGGGCGTCGCCACGGCGAACTCGATTCTGATGGTCAGCTTCGCGCGCGAACAAATGGATGAGGGTGTGCCCGCGGCGCGGGCCGCGGTCGCAGCCGGTTACACGCGCATCCGTCCCGTTCTGATGACGGCTTTGGCCATGATCATCGGCATGGTGCCCATGGCTCTCGGCCTCGGGGAAGGCGGCGAGCAGAATGCCCCGCTTGGCCGCGCTGTAATTGGCGGCCTTCTGTTTGCCACCGCGGCGACATTGTTTTTCGTGCCAAGTGTGTTTGCCGTGTTTCACGGCCGCCGCGAAGCGAAGCGCGCGCTGCGCGGCTAGGTAATCTTTTCGTAAGCATGACCGCATGAAAGAATGAATGCAACAAAGCTGGGCGTTCAGAGGCATTACGGGGCGAACTTAGGCGGAGCACAGGATGACTGAGGAGATCAAACCGAAACAACAAACAGACGCGCATCAGTCTGAAAACGGGAGTGACGGCCATTCGCCGCAAGCTGATCCGAATGAAGGGCCTCGCCATCTCAGCCCGCAGGCTCAGCGGGACCTGGAGATCGAAAAAATCCAGAAGCGCTCGCACCGTCAGCCGCCCACCATTCAGCGTCCACCCGAAGTTCGGCCCGCGCCTTTGCGCAAGGCTCTGACATTGGTTGGCGTTTTGCTCGCCGTCCTCGTTATTTCGGGCGGCCTCACCATGCTCGGCCGCATGAGCCACGAACACGCGCTGGCAAAGGAAACCGAACTCGAAACTGTTCCTACTGTCGCATTCACTTATCCGCAGAAAGAAAAAGCGGATGAAGAATTGATCTTGCCAGGTTCGCTGCTCGCTTACGTCGAATCTCCCATTTACGCCCGCACCAATGGATATTTGATCCGTTGGTATAAAGATATCGGCAGCCATGTGAAGAAAGGAGAATTGCTGGCTTCCATCGACACTCCCGAAATTGATCAGGAACTCAATCAGGCGCGGGCGGCGCGGCAGCAGGTTCTGGCGCAACTGCAACTTGCGAAAATCACCGCCGACCGCTGGGAAAAACTGCGTAACACTGACGCCGTCTCCGCTCAGGAAGCCGACCAGCAGGAAAGTGGATACCGGCAGGCGCAGGCAAATCTCGCCGCTGCCGACGCAAATGTCAAGCGTCTCGAACAACTCGAAGGGTTCAAGCAGGTCTATGCGCCATTTACAGGCGTGCTCACTCGCCGCTTGGTTGATCCTGGCGCACTCATCAACGCTGGAGACGGCGGCGTTGGGCGGCAACTCTTCAATATGGCTCGCGTCGATCCTCTCCGCGTTTTCACCAGCGTGCCGCAGGCCTACGCACCCTTCATCAAGGTTGGCGAAAAAACTTTCATCACATTGCAGGAGTTTCCAGGCCAGAAATTTACCGCCAGCGTTGCTCGCACCGCCGATGCCATCGACACCAACACTCGCACTCTATTGACCGAAGTCGATGTCCCTAATCCTGACAATCGTCTCCTGCCCGGATCCTTTGGCGAGGTTCATTTCTCTGTTGGCTCCAATGTCGATAAAGTCACGGTCCCAGTCAATGCCATGCTCTTTCGCTCTCAGGGAGCACAAGTCGCCGTCATCGGTCCGGGCAACAAGATCGAACTGCGCGCCATCAACATCGGCCGCGATTATGGCACCACCTTGGAAATCCTCGGCGGCGTCGCCGCGACCGACCGGGTCGTAATTAATCCGCCTGACTCGCTCGAAGATGGAGAGCAGGTCAATGTCGCACAATCGTCGCCCAACCAGCCATCTGCGAATCCAAGTCGAGGACAGGACAACAATCCGAAAGGCAGCGGCCAGTGAAGCGTTTTGCGATCCTGACCGCCGTCGGCTCGCTCATTTTCGCCGCAGCCTGCACCGTGGGTCCACGCTACAGCCGTCCCGCCGCTCCAACTCCCGCGCCCGATGCCTGGAAAACACAACCACCCTGGCATCAGGCCGCTCCAAAAGATGCGATTCCTAAAGGTGCCTGGTGGCAGGTTTACAGCGATCCCACGCTCGACGACTATGAACAGCAGCTACTGAAAGCAAATCAGTCTTTGCTGGCTGCGCGCGATCGGCTCGATCAGGCACGCTCGCTTGCCCGTGTCGCGACGGCCGATTTTTTTCCTCAGCTTTCAGCCGATCCCAGCGCAACTCGGGAGCGGGGTTCCGGTAATCGTCCGCTGAACGGCGAATCGCCAACTATCATCAACGGTGTTGTCCAGCCAGTTCCTCCCTACACCCAGAATGTGTTCACAATCCCCTTTAGCATCAACTACGAAGCCGACGTTTTCGGCCGCGTACGGCGCAATGTGGAAGCGGCCAACGCAACCTTGCAATCGACAGCTGCCGATCTACAGAATGCGCAGCTAGTGCTCACCGCCGAACTCGCTGCAGATTATTTCTCTTTGCGCGAGCTCGACGCCGAATACAGGGTTGTGCAGGAATCCGTGGGTTACGAACGGAAGGGCCTCGATCTCGTCAATCAACGTCACTCAGGTGGCATCGCCAGCGGCCTTGAAGTCGCGCAGCAAGCCACCGTGCTCGATTCCAGCATCGCGCAGCTTTCGCTCGTGCAGCAGTCGCGCGAGCAATATGAGCACGCGATTGCCGCGTTACTCGGCCGATCGGCCAGCAGCTTCACTATTCCAGTCTTGCCATTGACTGCCACGCCTCCGCCTGTCCCGCTCGGCGTTCCCTCGGACGTGCTCGAGCGCCGACCCGATATCGCCAGCGCCGAGCGGCAAATGGCCTATGAGAATGCTGAAGTCGGTCTCGCTCGTTCTGCGTTTTATCCGCACATCGAGATCAGCAACACGGGCGGCGGCTGGCAGAGCACCGCGATCACGAATCTTCTCAACGCACCCAGCCTTTTCTGGTCCATTGGCGCCGACGCCCTGCAACCCATTCTTCAGGGCGGACGAAATCGCGCCAACCTTGCGGCGGCCCGCTCCGCTTACGATCAATCGGTAGCCAACTATCGTCAAACTGTATTGACCGCGTTCCAGCAGGTTGAAGACGGTATCAGCAATCTCGCCACGCTTTCGCAGGCACTCTCTACGCAGGGCACCGCTGTAGACGATGCTCGCCGAGCACTGGCCATTGCCAACGACCGCTACGTCGGCGGAGTCACTAATTACCTTGACGTTATCACTGCCCAGACGACGTTGCTCAGCAATGAGAGATTACAAACGCAGCTTCTCGGTCAGCAGATGGTTAGCTCGGTGTATCTGGTGAAAGCACTGGGCGGGAGCTGGGAAGCAAATGCCATCAACAACGAAGTCGTCCATCCCCAGGCCGGACAAATTCTGCGGCAGTAAAGGACGAATAAGCGGTGCGGGGCGTTATTACTCCCACTTCGCCTCGCCCTCGCGGAGGGTGATATAGCGATCGAGCGGCAAACCTGTCAGGCGCTGCTTCAGGCCGCTCGGTTGCGGCCAATCGATCTCGAGCCAATCGATTTTCGTCCGCGGCCCAATTCCCAGCACTACTCGCGGATCATGAGAGGAAAGAAAACTTCCGCCCCCAACCTTCATCTGAGTTCGCTTCAAATCTCCTGCCTGGTAAGTGACACGCGCTCCGATGGCATCGATGTTTGCCTTCCTACCGATCAGCTTTAACCCCAGCCAGTGATTATTGGCACCAACGTTATTTCGCAACAACACCGGCTTTTCGTCGTTACATGAAATCAAAACGTCGACTGCGCCATTGTTGTCAAAATCTCCGATGGCAAGGCCGCGCGCCGACATTGCCCGTGAGAAAACCGGCCCGCTATTCGCACTGACGTTCTTCAGCCGATTTTCCGGATGATCGGAGCCGGAGTTATGAAAAAGGAGCAGAGGCTCCTCGTATTTCACGTTCTCATATATCTTCTCGATCAAGTCGTCGGGATGGCCGTCGGCAATCATCAAATCCAGGTTTCCGTCGTTGTCATAATCGAAGAATTTCAGGCCCCAGCCGCTCATCAATCGCGTAGCGTTTGCGATTCCCGTGGCGGCGGCGATGTTGTCGAAGGTCTCGTCATGATTGTTCTGATAAAGCGCGTATGCTTCATGATCGATGTTGGCAACGAATAAATCCATCCAGCCATCTTGATTTAAATCCACCGAATCCACCCCCATCCCTGACCGCGGGCGCCCCTCATCGCTATAGGCGATTCCCGCAGGCTGCCCGATTTCTTCGAACTTTCCGTTTACACGGTTGGCAAACAGAAAATTTGCCACCGTATCATTGGCTACAAACAAGTCCATGCGGCCATCGTTGTTGATGTCGGTGGCAACCACTCCCCAAGCCTTACCTTTGTAGTTCGCAATGCCGGAGGCTGCCGAAACGTCGGTAAAGGTACCGTCTCCGTTGTTGTGAAACAGCCAGCTCGCCATCGGCTTGTACAAATGCGGGACGCAGTATCCCGGCATATCGTTTGCCTTGCATGGCAGGTTCTTCGATTTGTCGAAATCGACGAAGCGGCAGACGAACAAATCGAGCTTGCCATCATTGTCGTAATCAAACCACACCGCGCTCGAGGACCAGCCAGGCGCAGCCACACCCGCCTTTTCGGTGACATCGGTGAACGTTCCATCCCCGTTGTTGTGATAGAGAATGCTGCGGCCATATTGTGTGACGTACATGTCTGGAAATCCATCACCGTCGTAGTCGCCGACGGCAACGCCCTGACCATATCCTCCCGCCTGCACGCGCGATCTTTCGGTCACATCCGTGAACGTTCCATCGCGATTATTGTGGTAAAGCGCATTCCGCAGCGGCGGATCGGGAGCATAAAAATCGCACTTGCCGCTGTTGACGAAGTAGATGTCCATCCATCCGTCATTGTCGTAATCGAGAAATGCGCAGCCTGCGCCGGTCGTCTCGGGCAGATATTTTTGCGGGGAGTGAGCAGCCGTGTGCTTGAACGTGATGCCGCTCGCGCTCGCTGGAATTTCGACAAAGGGATAATCCGGCAGGGATAGAGCAGAGAAATTCGCGGTTGAGGGCCAGCCCGGAAGTAAACGAGGGATCGCGAATCGTGGATGAAGAGAAGAAGCACGCCAGAACGGCGGCAACACAGACAGCGCCAGGCTGCTCCCGATCCGGCGCAGAAAGTCGCGACGATTATGTCTCATTTCCTACTGCGGCTGGTTGGACGATGACCCCTGTCCCGCATTCCCGCTCCGCTCCCCAATCAAGCTCTGGTGAATCGCAAACTCTTTTTCGCTTTCTTCCTTGTGTCCCGAACGCGCGAACGCCATAGCCAGATTGTAGTGCGCGTCCGGGTTTCGTGGTTCCAGCTTGACCGCGGTTTCGAGAGGCGCGACTGCACCGGCATACTGCTTCTCAGCATTCAAAGACATACCCAGCCCAAGGAAGGCTTCCCCAAATTGCGGATCGAGCTTCGTGGCGCGGGAAAAATGGCTAATGGCTTCGTCCCATTGCTGCGCCTGACGCGCCATTTCCCCCAAGACATATTCAGCCCCGGCGTTCTTGGGGTCGATTTTCAGCTCCTCGGCGAACTCCTGCCTGGCTTCATTGGCCGCCTCAGGAGTGGGGTTTGGCTTCGAAAGCAATAATCGCCCCAGGCGAAAATGGATTCCCGGCAAACTCGGATTCTGCTGCAGAACCCCGCGATATTCTTTTTCTGCGTCATCCCATTTGCCCCGCGACTCGAACGCCTCGGCTAATAACTCGTGCGCCTGATAAGATCCCGGGGCATCTGCCGCGAGCTTCTGCGAAGTCATCGTAGAAAGATCCGAATACGCGTGAACCGAAACATAAAGCGCATCCGGGTCTTTCGGAAATTCCCGGCTAAGCACGCGCAAAAATTCCAGGGCAGCATCAACCTGATGCAGGGTCATGGCGCAGCGAACACCGTTCACGGCAGTTTTGAACTTGAGGTCGCGATCTTTGGTCTGAGTCTGAGAGAGACTTTTTCTAAGTAGCGGCAAGGCTTCGCTGCAGTGTCCATTCTCGGCGAGGCTCAGGGCATCGTGCGGGGCGGAGGAAGAATCGGCTGCACTTTTGGGACCGGACTGCCCACAAACGTTTCCCGCGGAAAGCGTGAGCAGAATTGTCAGTGAGAGCAGAAACCCGGGACGGAACATATGCAAGCGATCATAAACGAAAAGGCAGGCGGCCCAAAGGCCGCCTGCCACAAACAAGTCACCGCATCAGAAGTAGAACTTCAGAGCGAATTGCATTTGTCGAGCATCCTGCGTTGTGTTGAGTACACCCATGGCATACGGTGTTGCACCGCAATTGTTGTCCGTGACCGTGTTCCCGCAGCTCGTACCGGGGGCATTGAAGTTCGGATGGTTGAGAACGTTCATGAAATCGACCCGGAACTGGAGCCGCATCGCCTCCGTGATCGGAAAGTTCTTCTGCATGCTAAGGTCGGCATCGAAGTAGCCGGGCCCGATCACAGGTCCCTGAGCGGCACAGGTCCCAAATCCCGAGGTGGGCTGAGTAAACGCGCTGGGATCAAACCACTGGACACCCACACCACCAATTACATTCTTTGGATAAGATACAGGACCTCCCGTGCAGTTAGGCCGCGGAGAGAAGATGTCTCCCGTTCCCGAAGCATCACTGGCGCGCAGGTTCAACGGGAAACCGCCATGCCAGGTGAGAACCGGGTTAACCGCCCAGTTACCGATGACTGCGTTCGCCGCTTTCGGCATGTCATGGCCAAATTGCTTCCCGCGACCGAAGGGAAGATCGTAAACGGCGTAGGCAGTCAGGGCGTGCTTGGTATCCCAATAACACTGCGCATAGTCGGCATTCGGAGCGAAGATGTTCTGCCAGTAGCTGTCGGCGTTTTGCGACTCACCGCCCCAGCTGCCGTAATATCCGGCGCTGTTCGCCATACACTTCTGGTAAGTGTACGACACCGAGGCTTCGAGTCCGTTGCTGTAGCGCTTCTGCAGAACCGCCTGCAGAGCGTTGTAATTCATATTTCCCACCGCAGCACTCTGCTTCACAAGTCCGAGGCCATTTGGACCATAGGTGGGTGCGGTTGTCGCGATCCCATCAATGATCGTCCCTATCGGATTCAGTCCGCCGATGTAGGGATAAGTTATGGTCCCATTCGGGTGCAGGTCGCCCTGATCCAAATCGATCGGAACCATCA
>JASHTD010000261.1 GCA_030040725.1 Candidatus Sulfotelmatobacter sp.
GCGTTTTTGGTACGAATCCGCCATAGCCCATCGCACTTCCTGGCTTGGTACGTTTTTGTCCCCACTGATGCCACGGTGGCTGTAATCCTATCGGCGGCGTGGTCGGGCGTCATGCGCTCGGTTTTTAGGTACCGACGGGAGAGCATTGGTCGCTAAACTCGTCAATATCGCCATAGGCGTCTAATACTCTGTGACCCAAACCGCAGCTCAAATCCCGCCGGCGTCGATCACAGCCCTCGGCTGGGCCCGTCTTCCGGCTGCCTACGCGATTCCTGAAAAGCCTCCTTCGCTTGCCGAGGCCCAGCAGTACTGCGCACACCTCGCCCGCTCACATTATGAGAATTTCTCTGTCGCTAGCTGGTTTCTTCCCAGAAATCTCCGCCAGGATTTCTTCAACGTCTACGCCTACTGTCGCATCTCCGACGATCTCGGAGATGAAGTCGGCCACGCCAGCGCCTCGCTCGCGTTACTCGATCAGTGGCAAGCCGAGCTCGATACCTGTTACGTGGGCAATCCACGCCATCCGGTGTTTGTTGCGCTGAAGGAAACGATCCACAAGTTCGCGATTCCCCGCTACGAATTTTCCGATCTGCTGATCGCCTTTCGGCAGGATCAGACCGTGACTCGTTTCGAAACCTTCAAGGATGTGCTTGCTTATTGCCATTATTCTGCCAATCCGGTCGGCCATCTCGTGCTCTACCTTTGCGGCTATAAAGATTCCGAGCGCCAGCGGCTTTCCGACTACACCTGCACCGCGCTGCAACTGGCAAATTTCTGGCAGGACGTGACCGTCGATTACGCCAAAGGGCGAATTTATCTGCCACTTGAAGACTTGCGCCGATTTTCGGTGAGTGAGGAAGACATCAGGCAAAAACGAAACACGCCAGGGTTTTGCGAGATGATGAAGTTCGAGGTCGGCCGCGCCCGGGAATGGTTCCATCGCGGCCTGCCGCTGGTGAAACAAGTTGCCAGAGAATTAGCGATTGATATCGAACTCTTCAGTCGTGGCGGTCTGGAAATCCTGAACGCGATTGAGCGTCAGAACTTTGCGGTGCTCGGCCGACGCCCGGCCATCTCAAGAAGCCGCAAGCTCAGGCTGGTTGCGCGCGCTGCGCTGGGGAAGCTGTTATGAGCGCAGGCGCAGAGCCGATGCCGAACACCTGGGCCCCGGCGCCCGCCCAGCTCATCATGGCTTATTCGGTTTGCCGGGGTATTACCCGCGCCAACGCCAAAAATTTCTATTACGCATTTCTGGTTTTGCCGAAGCGCAAGCGCGAATCGCTGTGTGCCGTGTACGCCTTTATGCGCCGCTGCGACGATATCGCGGACGACCCGACATTAAGTTTTGAGGAACGCCGCCTCAAACTCGATACGTGGCTCGATGCGCTGCACCGTGCTCAGCAAGGCGAGCCCAGTGACGATCCCATTTTGCTTGCCCTCACCGATGCCCAGCGCCGTTACACCATCCCGGCCGGCCTGCTCGACGAATTGGCTCATGGCACGGCCATGGACGTTCTCGATGCTCAGATCGCGTCGCGGAACATCGATGAGGATGAACCTGGCTTCGCATCGCCTCCCATTCCCGGCATTAATATTCAGTACCAGAGCTTTGACGATCTGCGGCAGTATTGTTATCGCGTGGCTTCGGTCGTGGGCCTCGTCTGCATTCACATCTTCGGATATCGCGACCCCGCTGCCGAGCCGCTGGCCGAGCAGTGCGGCCTTGCCTTCCAGTTCACCAATATCATTCGCGACGTCGAGGAAGATGCAGCGATGGGACGCGTCTATTTGCCGCAGGAGGATCTGGCCCGATTTAACTTATCCGCCGAGGAATTGCTCTCAACTCCCGATCCTGCGCGCTTCCGCCCGCTGCTTGCGTTTGAAGCCGACCGCGCCCGCGAGTTTTATCTGGCCGGCGATCAACTGGGGTCATACATTTCTGAAGACAGCCAACCTGCTCTCTGGGTGCTGGTCAATATTTACCGCGCGCTGCTGGAAAAAATCGCCGCCCGCCAGTACGACGTGTTCACGTCTAAAGTAAGCCTTACCGTCACCGAAAAGCTGCGCATTCTGGCGAAAGGTCTTCTGCAGCGGATCACCTGATAATCTTTAAATGCTTTGTCATTCTGAATCGGGCCGAAGGCCCGGTGAGGAACCTGCTGTTAGCATACAGCGGCACTACCACCGTGGCAGCGCATGAACCAGAACCCAACCCAACCCTCTGTAGCCATCGCCGGCGGCGGTCTCGCCGGCCTCGCCGCAGCGTGCGCGCTCTCCGATTCCGGCTTTCGAGTCACGCTTTTGGAGCGTCGCCCTTATCTCGGCGGCCGCGCCTCGTCTTATGAGCATCCCGGCACCAACGAGGTTGTCGATAACTGCCAGCATGTTTTATTCCGCGTATGCACCAATCTGGTTGAGTTTTATCGCCGCATCGGAGTCGAAGATAAGATCCGTTGGTTCGATGAAATGACATTTATCGAGCCCGGCGGGCGCGCGACTGTCATTCGGGCATCGTCGCTCCCCGCTCCGCTGCACACCGCGCCGGCGTTTCTGCGCTTTCCGTTTCTGAGCGGCAAAGACAAATTTGCAATTGCGCGCGCCATTGCCGCGCTAACCCTAAACCGACAACCCGATACCGGCAAATCCTTTCTCAACTGGTGCCGAGAACACGACCAAACCGACAATGCCATTCGGCGCTTCTGGCAGCCGATTCTCATCAGCGCGCTGAGTGAAGACCTTGACCTGATTTCGATTGCCTATGCAGCGCAAGTCGTTCGTGAGTCGATGAAGAGCCGGGAAGCCCGCCACATGGGCGTTCCCACCATCCCGCTGACCGATTTGTATAATCGAGCGGGCGACTACATTCGACAGCGCGGTGGCGAGATCCGCACTCGCACGTCGCTGGAGAGCTTTGTTCCAGGACCATCCGGCGTTGGCGTCAGCACCAGCCTGCAACCCGAGGAGCGGTTCGATTATCTCGTTGTCGCGCTGCCCTTCGAGAGCGTCGAACGCGTGCTGCCGCAAACTCCCGAAGCGGCGTCGCTGCGCGAGAAGCTCAGCCATTTTGAGTCCGCTCCCATCACCGGCATTCATCTGTGGTTTGATCGCCAGATCACCGGTCTCGACCACGCCGTGCTGCTCGACCGCACCATCCAGTGGATGTTCCACAAATCCCGCCTGCTCGCGACGCGCGCGGGCACGGAGGAAAGCGGCAGCTACATTGAACTCGTGGTCAGCGCAGCGAAATCTCTCATCGATAGATCACGCTCCGATATTGTTGATCTTGCCCTGAAGGAAGTCCGTGAGTTCTTTCCGCAAGCCCAAAGCGCAAACCTGGTTAAATCCACGGTGATCAAAGAAGTTCGCGCGACGTACTCGCCTCGCCCCGGCATCAACACTTACCGGCCGCAACAATCGACCGTCTGGCCGCGCGTGTTTCTGGCTGGGGATTGGACAGCCACCGGCTGGCCTGCCACCATGGAAGGTGCAGTCCGTAGCGGATACCTCGCGGCTGAAGCGATCGTGCGTGCTTCGGGCAATAGTACGGTGAACTTCTTATCCCGCGATCTCCCTGCCGCCGGCCTCATGCGCCTGTTCTGAGCGGGTTGAGAGCGACAACACGTCTAGCCACTGAGCGCATTTATTGGGGTCTTTTAGCACAGAACTGTATTGCCTGAACTGCGGAATGCGGCTAAACTCGTGTGCGTTTACCGAACTTGGTCATGTCTCCTCCGGCTTGGGGCTCTTTATGTTCTGGCGGCTTTCATTGGCTGTGTCCCTGCTCCCCGTACTCATTTGTGCTGGCTCTGCGCAAGCCCTGAACATGACAAGTGGGCTTCTTGGCCTGAACGCGACGCATGCGGAGGATCAGAGTCTCTGGTTGATCAATGGGGCCAACCGCAGCCCTCTCGAAACGGCCAGTGGTTCCTTATCCAAACTTGATCTCAAGGCACCGGGCAAGGCTCGCCGGGAATACGAAAAGGGCTATCAGCTTCTGTTGAAGAAGGATTTTCAGGGAGCGATCGGACATCTGACAATCGCCACTTCGATCTATCCGAGCTTTGTGGCCGCGCACGATTCGCTGGGCTCCGCCTATTTAGGCTTGCATCAAGATGAGCGGGCGCGGGATGAATTCGCTCGCGCTGCCGAACTCGACGACCACCTTCCGACGCCTCTGTTTAATCTTGGTTGCGCCGACCTCGCCCTAAACCAATATCCGGCTGCTGAGCAGTCTTTTCAAAAGGCTTCCGCACTTGCTCCGTTGGATCTCACTGTGCTGACAGCTCTCGCCTATGGGGAGTACCTGAACCGGGATTTCGCCGGCGTGGTCAACACCGCTGCTAAAGTTCACGAGCGCAAGCACGATGGGGCTGCTTTAGTCCACTTTTATGCCGCTGCGGCACTGGAAGCCGAGCGAGAATTCCCGCAAGCACAGAACCAGCTCGATACATTGCTAAAGGAGGACCCGAAATCGCCGGCTGCAGCTCAGGCTCACCTGATGATGGTCCAGCTTGAACAGGAAGCGAAGCTTCCTCCGCCTTCTCCTCTGCCCGACGGCGGCCTGAAAGCCCCAATTGTCACCGTTGACGCAGCAGAGCCAACCGGCCCTGTGCAACTACCGGAGAACTTTCGTCGGTTGATGCAGGAGGCCAAGGAAAATTCTCAACTCGAGGAGGCCGAAGCAACCCAGCCCTGCGCAGGTTGTGTTGCGGCCGTCCCATCCGCTGCGGCGGCGCCAGAGCCCTCAATGACAGATGCGATCCGATCGCCCGTTGCTCGCGGAGATGGCGGTTTGCTCTTTCACGCGTCCACGGACGAAGTCGCGCTTTTCTTTGCGGTGACAGATCATGGCAGGCCGGTGACGAACCTGACGAACAAAGATCTGCATATTCTCGATGATGAGCGTCCCCCAGTGGCCATTACTTCGCTTCGGAACGAATCTGAATTGCCCTTGCGCCTGGGGCTGTTGATCGATACCAGCGATTCCATCTCCACTCGTTTTAAGTTCGAACAACAAGTCGCCTCCGACTTCCTCGAAAATGTAGTTACCGGTCAGGACGATCTCGGGTTTGTTATCGGTTTCTCCAACACCATCCTCCTCGTGCAGGATTTCACAGGGGATCGCAAGCGGATCGCGAACGCGGTCGGCGAGCTCGTGCCAGCAGGAGGAACCGCACTGTGGGATGCTGTCGACTTTGCCACCGGCAAGCTTGCTGCCGGAGTAGAGTCCAAGCCTGTCTCCAGGGTCCTGGTGGTGATCAGCGATGGCGAAGATAATTCCAGCAGTGTCACGGCCAAGCAGGCAATTGATCACGCGCTACGAGGCGGGATTAGCGTATACACCGTTAGTACACGGGAACTTCTCGATGAAACGGTCAGCTCGATCGTGGGGGAACACGCCCTGGACACCTTGGCCGAGCTCACGGGCGGAGCGGCCTTCTCGCCGGGTTCCGTGCATCGATTGAAAGGAAGTCTGAACGATCTACAGCAGCTCATCCGGAGCCGCTATCTGGTTTCGTACAAGCCGGCTGATTTTACGCGCGACGGCCACTATCGCACTATCGAAATCGAAGCCCAGAAGGACAACCACAAATTACGGGTGTACGCGCGCAAGGGGTATTTCGCAGGCAGCGCTTCTGAATCGGCGCATTTCTGAGATCGCGTGACGGGATGCAAAAGGCGGACTATCTTTTCTCGATGCCGGCTTCAATCCTGGAGACGAATTTCGGATTGTGGTTTTTCAGGAGTTGCTCAAGGCCCGGGCGGAACTCATGCAGCAGATTCATGCCCGCATCGTTGCCTACCCTGGAGCCAAAATCGCTAAAGGGCGCCGAAACCGGACGGCTCCAATAAGGTCGGTAGGCCGTCTGGATCACTGCCGAACTCAGAACCCCAAGAAGATATGACGTGTCCAACTTGTTTTTCCCAGAGGGAGTTCGCCTCAGAAACGTTCCCAACG
>JASHTD010000262.1 GCA_030040725.1 Candidatus Sulfotelmatobacter sp.
ATGAAGCTCGAGAGTATGGAGGATCTCGAGAAAGCCGCGACCTCGCAGGGAATTTCCTACGAAGATTTCAAACAAAACATGCGCAACCAGATCATCACCCAGAAGGTGATCGGTGAAGAGGTTGGCTCGCACCTGAGCATCGCCAAGGAAGATGAGCAGAAGTTCTATGACGAGCACAAAAGCGAATTGGAGCAGCCGGAGTCGATCCGGCTCAGCGAGATCTTGATTGCTCCCAAGAACGCCGCGCCCGCCAATTCACAAGACGCCGCAGGTTCGGCGTCCGACGCTACGAAACCCAAGGCTGACCCGCAATCGGATCAGGCCGCCCTCGACGCCGCCGACGCCAAGGCCAGCGACCTCCTGAAGCAGATTCGCGCTGGCGCGAGTTTCGAAGACATCGCGAAGAAGTATTCGGATGGTCCCTCGGCCGCGCAAGGTGGCGATCTTGGAGTTTTCAAACGCGGCAGTCTGGCCAAAGAACTGGAAGACAAAACCTTTGCCATGAAAGCTGGCGAGGTCACCGACGTCATTCGCACCAAGCAGGGTTATGTGATTTTGAAGGTCACCAATCATCAGATGGCAGGCATTCCTCCGCTCAAAGAGATCGAGCCGAAGATTCAGGATGCGCTCTATTATCAGGAATTGCAGCCCGCGCTCCGCGCCTATCTCACCAAGCTACGGGAAGATGCCTACATCGATATAAAGGCCGGATTCGTCGACTCCGGCGCCAGCCCCAACGAAACCAAGCCTGTCGAGGTAGCGACAGCGAAAGCCACTGACGCCAAGAAGCTGAAAAAGAAGAAAAAGCTCGGCTTCCTGTGATCGGCTCCATCAGTGATCTCTTCTGATTCTCCCGGCTGAGGTTTCGCCGCGCCATTGACCTTTCGCGCCCGCTTCATGGCGTTCTGATTTACACTGGCGTGAAGCATTGCCTCCGGACGCCTGTAATCTGCCACGCCGCGGAAGCATGCCGGTTCAGTCCACATGAAAGAGTTCTACATTTGCGATTGCGTTCGCCACGAAAATAAAATCGTTACCTCCACTTTCGTCGTGGTGGCGAAGCAAATCAAGCCGAAGAAAACCGGAGAACCATATCTTGCGTTGACGCTCGGCGACCGCAGCGGGCAGCTCGAGGCCAAGATGTGGGACAACGTGGAGGAAGTGCTCGAAGCCTTCGATCAGGATGATTTTCTCAAAATCAAAGGTCTCATCAATAAATACAAGAACCGCTTCCAGCTCACCATCCACAAGCTGCGCAAGCTGGGTGAATCGGAAATCGACTTCGCCGATTATCTTCCTAAGACAACCAAGAACGTCGACGCGCTCTGGCAGACTCTGGGCGAATTTGTTGCGTCATTCCAGAATCCTCATCTCAAGGCGCTCGTACAGTCGTTCATGTCGGATCCGGAAATTTCCTCCGCCTATCGCAATGCTCCCGCCGCCAAGACGCTGCATCATGCTTACATTGGTGGCCTGCTTGATCACGTAGTTTCGCTTTTTCGATCATGCGATTTGATGGTGAAAAATTATCCCCAGGTCAACCGCGACCTGCTGCTTACCGGCGCGTTCATTCATGACATCGGCAAGATTTACGAGCTTACCTACAACCGCTCTTTCACCTACACCACGCGCGGGCAGTTGCTTGGCCACATGATCATCGAGCTGGAAATGTTGCAAGCCAGGCTCGCCTTATTGCCGGATTTCCCCCCCGAGCTCAAGACTCTGATCGAACACCTCATCATCAGCCACCATGGCGAGTATGAGTTCGGCTCGCCGAAATTACCGATGTTTCCTGAAGCGTTGATGTTGCACTATCTGGACGACCTCGACTCCAAGATGGAGGCCATGCGCGCCCAGTTCGAGCGCGAAGCCGACCTGGAGAGCCCCTGGACTAGCTACAACCCATCCCTTGGAAGGCCACTGCTCGATAGCGCAAAATTTCTTGAGCCGAAAAGCAACTCTGAGGCGGATCTAACTCCGGATACGGAGAAAGCCGTTGCTGCTCCTTCACACGGCTCGAAGGCTGACGCCGGTCATAATCGATTGAATCAACGCCGATCCGATCAAGCTCGATCGAATCCGGATCGTTCGAATGAAGATCGTCCGAGTGAAGATCGTTCAAATGAAGATCAGTCGAATCAAGCCAGTCCCATTCATTCCTCTGGCCCGGCTGATAATTCTTCGCCGCCCATCGCGGTCGAGACAGAAAGCGTCGCGGCAGGTCCCGTGCAGGTCAGGTTTCCAGATAGCTGGATGAGGAAGTAACTCGAACCATCAACCGCGCAAAGCTCCGCTAATCTTCTTCCACGTGTCGTCAAGCGTCTCCGGCAGAACGCGTGTTTCGCAAACCACCGTCGCGAAATTGGAATCGGCGACCCATCGCGGCAACACGTGCATGTGAATATGTCCGGCAATGCCCGCACCGGCGGCTTTGCCAATATTCATGCCCAGATTGACTCCGTCCGGATGGTACAGATCGCGGAAGACGCTCTCCATTCGCTGCGAGAGTTCGATCATTTCGTGGGCCGCATCCGGCGGCAGCTTGTCGAGTTCATCCAGGTGAGCATAGGGCACGATCATCACGTGTCCCGCCGTATACGGGAACATATTCAGAAT
>JASHTD010000263.1 GCA_030040725.1 Candidatus Sulfotelmatobacter sp.
GAATCCTCCGGAGCCGCCACTACTTGCCCTCGATCTGAAACGCTCCCGGCGGCGGCCATCCGGGTTGCACATAGGCGAAGTAAAGGGCGTCGAGCTGCGCCCACAGGATGTCGCACTTGTCGCGCAGTGCCTGAATTGCCAATTCCTGCTCGGCGCGCGTTTTCGCATGATCGTGTACGTAGTTCACCGCGAATTGCGAATCCTCTGGCGCTTGATACAGCCGGGCTTCGAAATAATCCAGACCGCCCGCAAGCCACGGATAATGCTGCCGCAATTTATCCACACGCAGCGAAATCAGGTTGGGAGAGAACAATTCCGTCAGCGACGATGCCACCGCTTCCAGGAGCGAACGGCTGCGCACGATGTTCAAATATTCATTCACCGCAAAGCGCGTTGCCGGCAATATACCTTTGCCGTCGCGAACGTCCGCCGCATCCAGTCCAGTTGCCTCCGCCAGTTTGATCCAGCGCTTGATGCCGCCTTCGCTCGTGGCATCGCCATCATGGTCGACCACCCGCTTGCGCCATGCGCGTCGGAAAACTGGGTCAGGCCCGCGCGAGAGAATAATCGAATCCTTAATGGGAATGATGCTCTGATAGTAGTAGCGGTTCAGCGCCCACGCCTGCAGTTGTCCGCGGTTCAGCTTGCCCTCGTGCATCAGCAGATGAAAAGGATGCTTGTGGTGGTAGCGTTCTTCTCCTACCGCTTGCAGTCGCGCGCGCAATTCTTCAAGAGAAAGCACGGAGGTGCCTTCAGCTTTTGTTTCCGTCTCTACAGCTCGAACTCCCATCCATCCTCCGCCGCTTCCCATCCCGCGCCCCGCACCTGTCGATACTGAGGACTGGCCTCATCCAGCATGGGATTGGTGTTGTTGATGTGTAGAAATATTTTACGCGGACGCCTTACTTCCGCCAACCTGCTCAAGGTTTCTGATACCGGAACGTGGCCCATCTCGCGCGCGGTTTGACCCGCGCCCTGCACCCGAATCAATTCGTCGTCGCTCCAGAATGTGCCGTCAAAAAGTAAGATGTCGCAACCGTCGATCTGTTGCAGCAACCCATCGTCCAATTCGGGAACCGCAGGCATATAAGACATTTTCTTGCCCGAATGCGATTCGATGACGAAACCGAGCGACGCTTCTTTTGGCGTGAGCTGTGCCTGACGCTCCGGCGCGACATAGGCAGGAAAGTGCTCGCCTAACGAGACCGCCTGGCAAACTAGACCGGAATCTTTGCCGCCTGCGTCGCGCAGGTGAAACTGTGAATCCAACTGGATCTCATCCCAAACGGATTGGCCGGGAATTCGCTCCAGCATCCGGAAAAACGAATTATCTTCCTTCAGAATTCTGCGAACCGAGGCTGTAGCGTACACGCGCAGCGGCTGCAGCTCCCGCAGCAATAGCAGGCCAAGCACGTGATCGAGGTCGGCGTTAGCCAGCACGACGCCGGCAATCGGCGATTGCCGCAATCCTTCCCGCGGATAAAGTTCGGGCGTGGCTTCGATTTGCGCGCGCAGATCTGGGGAAGCCCCCAGTAGGAACCATGACGCGTTGTCTTTGCTGACCGCGACTTGTGTCTGCGTGCGCGCCTTGCCGCGGAATTTTCCCGCCCGCACCGCGCGGCAATTTTCGCAGGCGCAATTCCACTGGGGAAACGCTCCGCCCGCTGCCGATCCCAAAATCTTCACTCGCACAGTGCGAGTTTACAGCCTGGCCGTGAGGTTGGAGATGATATAGGAAGAACCTGCTGGAACGAGATGTTAGCCTCGAAAGGTGATTCGATTGCTGGTCGCTGCGACAAAACTTGCAACATTTTCGGGGAAAGTCTGCGGCGAATATGCAGTTTTCTGCGACTGCACGATAAATCGAAGGCCGAGTCTCCTTAATACCTTGCCTTTGCCCCATCGGCAATGCATACTGGCAATGGCCCGTCTAAAGCGGGGATTTCAGCCTTCTCCCGCCCTCCCCGTTCCTCTTCCCGCAATATTCTGCCATCCGGCAAGCACAGAACATGCCAGCTTCAGAACATGAAGCGCAAGGCGAACTGCATGAAGCGCGGCGTGGTAAGCGTCGAAAGATATTTGCCGAACTGCGACGGACCGTACGACAGCGAAGGCTGAGCCGAATCGCCGACCGGACCGCGCACGTCGTAGCGCACCGAATTGGTGGCGTTGAAGGCCTGCCAACTGAACTCCAGGCGTCGCTGCTCACCCAACGAGAAATCCTTGCTCACTCCGGTATCGATGTCGAACATGCCGTCGCCGATCACGTTGTTGCGAACGCCGGATTCACCCGGCCACTCCGGCCGGAAAGCCGCTTCCGCCGCGGTCGGATTAGCGAAGATATCCGGACCGATGTCCACGCCATTCACAAAAGCGTGCTTTGGATTAGAAGCCAGAGGAGCCGGACCGTTCGGCTCGGCATCGCCTTCGATGTTCCAATTGGTTGCCCAGGTGAAGCCGTTGTCGACCGTGATGGGGAAACCGCTCGTCCAGCGAAACACCCCTGAGACATGCCATCCGGCAATCAGGGCCTGGGCCACCGGATTCGTGTTTCCCACCAGCATCTGCCCTTTTCCAAAAGGCAGGGCATAGACAAGGTTCGCGTTGAGCTGATTGAAGGCGTTGAAATCGGAGAGACCACGCAGCGAAAGCGGATCCCATGAGTTGATGACAATGCCGCCTCCGTTCAAGTCGTTGCCGGTTCCACCGGTGCCTTCATAGGGACCGATGCGTTCCGCCGCCGACGCCTCATCAAGCGACTTCGAGAAGGTATAGTTGAATTGCCCTTGGAGATTTGCTCCCCAGCGCGCGTTGTAGGTTACCTGCAGCGCGTTGTAAGCGGAAGTTCCGATATTGCGCCACGAGTAAAGCGATGCGAACTGATCATGGTAGAAAGTGTAGGGTCCGTACTTGCTGTTTGGGA
>JASHTD010000264.1 GCA_030040725.1 Candidatus Sulfotelmatobacter sp.
ACTCTGCTTGATGATTTGCCGGTTTGATACCCATAGAGACGGGCTTTCGATGAGCAACCGTCCGATTTTTCCCGGGCGCACGATCGCCGTGTACAGTGCGATCAGTGCTCCCAGCGACGACCCGCCAAGACCGGTCTCTTCAGATCCGCTCGCGGCTCGATAGTTTCGCTCAATGAAAGGCATGACTTCCTTCATCAGAAAATCGGGGTAATATTTTCCCTGCACTCGTAGCATCATGGGATGCATGGACCGCTGCGGCATGTATTCGCGCAGCCGGTCTTTGCCGGCGTTATCGATCCCCACAACAATCAGCGGTGGCACAGTTCCGGCGCGAATCAATCGGTCGGCGGTCTCATCGACCTGCCATTCCACTCCGGTGAAAGAGGATGAGGCTTCGAACAGGTTTTGTCCGTCATTCAAGTACAGCACCGGATAGTGTTTGAGTTGGTTTTCCGGATCGTCGTACCCCGGAGGAAGCCAGACGCGAAGGTAGCGGGTGTTGCGAAAAATGCGACTGCGAAATTCATGCAATCGCAAATCGCCGGTCGCGCCGCTCGCTCTTGTAAAGGGCTGACCTTCACTTGTTTTCGTTGGGATGATCGCCATCAGGGCTTAGTTTGCGAACTCGCGTCAGTCTGTGATTCGGAGACGCGTGCGCGTTCCGGCGAAAGTCATCTTGTTCGTGTCTTGACAATGGCGGTCAGCACTGCAATCGCCGTAATCGACGCCAGCGAACTCAGGCACAGGATGCACCACACGTCCAAAACAAGTCCCTCGATATAGGTCAGGTAAAGCGCAAAAACCAATCCCGCGAGCGCCAGCGCCAGTAACAAGTTCGGCGCAGCCGGTCGCGTCCGATACATAGTTGCCAACACTAAGAGCACTGCGTAGCCAACGAGTCCAATTCCCGCCACCGGAATTCCCATTACGCTGGAAAATTCGCTGCGGTTCACGATGTCGCAATTGAATTTCGTAGCAAAATCACAAAACTTCGATTCCGATTTCGCATAATGCCTCTGCAACGAGACTGCCGACAGGAGAATTCCGATCACGGCCAGAATTGAGATGGCAATGTAGAAAGGCCGGTTATCCTTTGCGGGAGTTGAATCAGAACTGGCCGGCTGTCTGGTTTCCGGCGTCACGGCAAACGGCACCCGGTTTTATCGCTCAACTCCTGCAGCGGAAAAACGCCTTCCACCGGAGGATTACTTCCAAACTGCCAACTGGGGAATAGCTTCACTCCAGCGGCAGAGCAAGCGGGCGCGAGTTCGCGCGAACCCTTGATTGCGCACTCCACGTAGGGCACATACCGGAATGCTTTCCCGAACATCGCTTTCTGCTCCGCGCAGTGCGGGCACCAATACAGGCCATACATCTTGGTCTGGGTCGAGGCCAAACACTTCGCAAATCCATCGTAACGGTGATTGTTGTAATACCAGAAGCCCGCGTAGGCAACGACCAGGATAAGCGCAATGCCCGCCCAGATCAGCTTGTCCCGGGAAGCGAAGCTGTTCTCCGATCTATCCGCCCGTTCCTCCTGCCGTTTTCGCCGTACCTCAGACATGGTCGTTTTCCATCACGATTTCATTCTTATATCACGGCCTCAAGCCGCGACATTCAGGGCGCCGGGCATTACATCCAGTTGTTCGCAATGGAGGGTCAACACTTCTCCATCGATCATTACATCAACGGGTGATTCCAGGTTGAATTCGACATGTCTGACCGCTTTTCGTTCGGCCAATGGATGCTCGATGTGGGTTCCGTCGTAAAGTCTCGGAAGATTGCGAATCAGGCCCAGCCTTCCAATCGGACCCCAGCGAACATATTCGATCATTCCGCTATTCACATCTGCTTTCGGCGCAATCATCATCGTCCCGCCGGTGAATTTGCTGTTATTGAATGTGAGAAAGAGGCAGGGCCGCCGGTCGAATTCACTTTCGCTATCGACACGCACTGGAAACGGCCTTCGTTCGAGTCGCGACAAACCCAGGAATATGGAAATGATGTACCCCAATTCCCCCTGAGCGCTGAAACGACGCGCCCGCAAAGTCGCTACATCGGCGGGAAATCCCAGACTCAACAGGTTGATGTAATGAAGGACTCCGGCACGATGGCGCAGGCGCAAAACATCGCAGGGCTGGGATTTTTCCGCAATCAGCGATGCCATTGCATGCTCGCCGCCTCGCTCGCTGAAGTCGCGCAAGAACGAGTTGCCTGTTCCCAAAGGCAGAAAGCCGAGTAGCGGGCGCTCGCCCTCGAGCGCCTCGGGAAATAGTCCGTTTACAACCTCATAAGAAGTTCCGTCACCGCCCACGGCGATGAATCGCCGACGGCCGCTGCGATATGCATCGCGCGCTATGCCAGTGGCGTCACCTGCGCTCTTGGTCTCGGCAATGTCGATGGCCACTCCGGCCGCCCGCAAACGCTCCAGCGCCGGCGCAAGCAGTTTGCGCGCCCGTCCGCCTCCCGCCGCCGGATTCACGATGGCGAGATACGTTTTCTCCCCACTCACAAACGCACCACCGCTGGGCGCTCCAGCGTCTTGCCGATTTCTTCCGCCAGCATTTGCCGCTTGATTTTCATCGACGCCGTCCGCGGAAATTCCTTTTCCCAGATCACGTATCCGCCGACGCGCTTGAAATCCGGCAGCCGTCGATTGCATTTGAGAACTTCTTCCAGCAGGGTGGCATCGAAGCGCTGATTCTGTTCCAAACGCAACGCTACGATCAGCATCTCGCGACCTAGCTGCTTCTTCGGCCACACGTAATTTGCGGCGAAGACGCAATACTCCTTCACCGGCAATCCATCGAAGACGGTTTCAATGTCTTCCGGATAAATGTTCTTTCCGCCTTCGGTTACGATCATGTTCTTCTTGCGTCCGAAAAGCTGCAAATGCCCGGACCTGTCGAAGCGGCCCAGATCGCCCGTCAGCAGCCAGCCTTCAACGATGGTTTCGAGCGTCAGCTCGGGATCGTCAAGATAATGCGACATTACGGTCTTGCTGCGCGCAGCAATTTCACCAATGCCTTCCTCATTGGGATTCAGCACCCGCAGCTCCACGCCGGGCAGCGGCTTGCCAACCGTGTCGGGGCGAAACGGCTTGAGATCGTTCAAGGTAAGAGCCGTTCCGGCTTCGGTCAATCCGTAACCGTTCACCACCGGAATTCCGAGGTTGTAAAAGAACTGCATCGTCGAGGGCTCCATGAAAGCGCCGCCGGTGATCAACGCCAGCAGTTCACCGCCAAAAGCGCGATGCACTCCCGGCAAAAGCGCGCGGCTCAGCTTCGGCCGCGGCCGTTTTCGCGTGAGCACGGTATTGGTTGCGATCAAGCGATTCAAAACCGCCCGCTTCCAGCCCGGCAGTTCATCGATTTTCGCGCGCAGCCCACGCTCCAGGTTTTTCACAATCATCGGTACCAGAGAAACATACGTGATGCGATAGCGGACAAACGCATCCCGCACAAACTCGGGACGCAGCGTCCGCAAATGCACCACGCACGCCCCGCAGACAAATGGCCCGATAAATCCAACCATGAAATCGATGGCATGATTGGTAGGCAAAATGCTCAAATACCGCACTCCCGGCCAGAATGGATACCATGCAGTAAGGGCGCGGCATTGTTCCAGATAATTTTCGTGGGTCAGCACACATCCTTTCGGCCGACCCCCGGTGCCAGAAGAATAAACGATGCACGCGACATCTTCCCGCTGCCGCATGACGAAATCGGGTGCGCCTTTACGTTTGAAATCCTCCCAGCGAAATCCCCCGGCTAAATCTGCGCCCAAGGGCGCCTCGGTTACGAGCACGAGTTTCGCGGTGATGTTGTGGAAATCCGGGGCCTGCGTGATGGCGCGCCAAAGGTAATATTCGACCACCAGTACTTTGGCCTTCGAGTGCGCCAGCAGCTGTAAGTGCTCGGCCGCAGTCAGTTTGTAGTCGAGCGGGACGAGCACGCCCCCACAATAGAAAATTGCATAAGCGGAAATCAGCCACTTCGACTGGTTGGTCATCAGGATTGCCGCGCGATCTCCAGCTTCGAATTCCGCATCTTCGAGGGCGCGTGCCAGCGGCAAGGCGATCTCTTTGAAATCGGAGTAGGTAAGCCGCGTTTTTTCGCGGTCGCGATCGGCCTCGATCAGGCAGATCTCGCTCGAGAAGCGGTCCAGCGCATCCCGCAAAGCCGCGCCCAGGCAACTATATTTTTGGAGATCGAGCATGAAAGAGCTATTTCACCACAGAGGAATGGAGAACCAAGACAGAATAGGTTGACGAATCGGGCACCCGAAGTATCCTCAGAGCCTTGCCTGAATCTTCCCCGCCAGGGTGCGAAAGTCCGATACACCTTGCAGTTCATAATCCGGAAGTTCAATACGAAAATGGTTCTCTAATTTGGTGAGCAGGTCGAGTGTCTGCAGGCTGTCAATTCCAAGCGTCTTAAAAAAATCATCATCGGGCCGCAGCTTTTCTCTCGGCACCTTGAAGTGCGCCGCAGCGAGATTGAGGATTTCATCGAGTGTTTGATCAGTCGTGGGCATAGTTCTTGCCTAAACTCTTCCTCGACGGCTGCCATTGCGAGCCGCTCGGCCAAGAAGAATCTATTTTCAACCTATAAACCCGCGGCGCGCTTCGCTACGGCAGATACGGTTGCGCATCCGTGCTTTCGACGAACTTGCGCAGGCCCGCCTGTACTGCCGGCCGGGCAAACAGCTCACAAAAAAGATCGATCTCCTGCCGCAGTTCGTCGTGGGGCACCGGTTTGATGAATCTCTTTGCCGTCGCCGCGGTTTCGCGATCGAACTTGCCGAGCTGTGCCGCGGTTGCCCGCGCCGCACGCAACGATTCGCCCTCGCCAACTACCTGGCTCACGAGTCCGATCTGCTGCGCTTTGACCGCATTAAAGCTGCGCCCGGTGAGTAAGAGATCTCTCACCACCGCATTCCCCAGATCCCGTTTCAAACGCGGAACTCCGCCGAATCCTGGAATCAGCCCTAGCCGCAGTTCGGGAAAACAGAAGCGCGCCATCTTATCGGCGATGATCAAGTCGCACGCCAACGCCAGCTCGAAACCTCCTCCAAACGTTACACCGTGCACCGCCGCGATTGTGGTCAAGGGAGCGGCATCAATCAGATTCAGCACGCGGTGAATACGCTCCAAAAAGTCCCGCATGCCCCTGAGCGCTGAAGCCTTATCCATCGCCTGCGAACGATGGTATAGCTCTCGCAGGTCGGCTCCCGCGCAAAATCCCGACTTCAATTGGCTGTGAATGATTAGCGCATGGGCAGATTCCTGCATGCGCTGCAGATCAGTAGCAAAGTTTTCCAATTCCTGAAGCGATGCCGATCCCAGCTCATTGCAGGGCGCACGATGCAGCGCCAGTTCGATTACGCCATCTTTCAATGCCCACGATACAGCCTTTTCGCCAGAGCGGTCTGCCCCCGATGATTCGGTTTCTTTGCGCAACCTGCCGTGCTCTGTAGTTTCCAGACTCACTCCGCCTTTAGACTGCCTGCTTCACGCGATACATTTCTTCAATGTCGTTTTTCATGCCGGCCGCGATGACATCGCGCTTGAGCTTTCCGTTCACGGTCAGCATGCCGCTTTCAATCGTGAAGGCTTCCTCGCGGATCACAAACGCCCGCACCTGCTTATAATGCGGCATTTCGGTATTTATCGCATCCAGCGCGGCTTGCACCTGCTCGGGTTTCACTTTTCCCGTCACAAGTGCCGATAAATATCCCCGGCCGTTCCCAACCAGCACGACTTGCTGCGCATCCGGCAGATATTTCGCAATCGCGGTCTCAATAGGTTCCGGCGAGATCTTGTGTCCAGAACCGAGCACGATCAGGTTCTTGATCCGTCCGGCGATCCGCCAATTGCCGGCCGCGTTCACCTCGCCCTGATCGCCAGTGTGAAACCATCCATCGCGTAAGACTTGCGCCGTTTGCTCCGGCCGGTTCCAGTATCCGGGAAAAACATTCGGCCCACGCACAATGATTTCGTCGTTTTCGCCGAGCTTCATTTCCATGCCAGAAATTGCCGGACCGACGCGCCCGATCTCCACATGATCGGGATCGTCCATCGTGCATATCGCGGTGGTTTCAGTGAGCCCATAAACCTGCAACACACTCATTCCGAGCATCATGAAATAAAGCTGCGTTTCTGCGCTCAGCGGCGCCGACCCACAAATCAGTGCCTTTAGATTCTTGCCGATCATCTTGTTCCGGATCGTCGGAAATATCAGCCGGCTTGCCAGCCACAACCAGAACGCATCGCCCGGTTGCGGCTTACCTTCCTGGCGTCGCGCCCATGCACCCTTAGCTCGAGAATAAATCGTCTGCGGTATTCCGCCGCTTTGCCAGAGTTGCGCATCTACAGCGCGCCTCATGCGCTCGAGCAACTGCGGCACGTTAAGACAATAATCCGGAGCTACGGTGCGCAGGTCGCCGGCGAGGCTGGTCAGATCCATGTTGATCGTGACAAGGCTACGCCGGATAAGAAATGTGAGCATCGCGATCCACGACGCCGCGAAAGTAAACGGCAGGTAATGGAAGATGCGATCCTGTGCGGTCGAACCAGACATCAACTTGGCCAATCGCTCGGATGTGCGCTCCAGCATGAAACCGACGTTTGCCGCCGTGAGCACGACTCCTTTGGCTTCACCGGAGGTCCCCGAAGTGTAGATAATCGTCAGCGGAGCATCTTTTCCGACCTGCAGACGTTCCAGTTGTATGCCGTCGACACCGGTGAAAATTTCATCGAACAAGTATTGCGGCGGCGCATCCGCCCAGTTCTGAGTGATCGAGTCGCGCAAAGCCGCATCTCCGCAACACAATAGTGATGGGCCGGAGTCCTTCATCATCGCTATCAGTTCGGCTGGCGCCTGGCGCGAATACAGCGGCACAACGATCAGCCCTTCGGCCATGAGCGCCAAATCCACCGCAAGCCAGCGAATACTGTTGGGCGCAAGCAGCGCGCAACGGTCGCCCTTTGGCAATCGCTGTGCGGCAATAAAAGTTCTCGCTTTGCGCACCAGTTCCAGCAATTCATTACCGGTAAGACCAGTGATTTGTCCGTCGCGAATTTCGGCGAGGATGCGCGTATCGCCCGCTGCGCGCAGCTGCGAAAATATCTCGCCGACGAATGTAATCGATGTGCTCATTGGAAAATATGGCGAGCGCTAACTAAAGGCCGAAACCAAATCTTTCAGCTTTTCACTCATCGGCGGCAGATAATCCTCCCAGCTCCATTCCCCCCGCCGAGTGCCGAACTTGGGATATCGGCGCTGCACTTCTTCTTCAAAATACACGCCCATGCGCGCCATGACCTTCAGGTTTCGTACCACCGTGCGGGCAATTCCGTCTGCGATCGACTCGCCTTCGCGGCTTAGTTTCTCAAGAGCGGCCAGCAACTTTCCTTCAAGCTCCGGGTCATCCACCGTCATCAGCAAGTCCTGATGGCCGCGCTCGCGCATAAGATTCTTGATGCGCTCATCCATCGTGATCCCAGCAGACGGGACCAGTCCCGGCATCGAGGTCACGATTCCGTGATAACGCGAAGAAGCCATCATGTGGCAAGCCCGCAGCACGCTCACCAACTCATACATGTTGTATTCATCGGAAGTCAGTACGGGAACACCACCGAGCTTTTCTGCGATCCGTCGCGCCGGGCGCGCATCGAGCCGCTCGGTCGCCACCAGGATCACAAACACATTCTTGGTCTTGCGAAATGCGCCCACAGCGTTGGCAATTGCCGTCCAGTATTTTCGATAGGCTTCATCGGCTGCCGGGCCCGAATTGTGAAAATACACGGTACGGTAATGGCTGTCCTGATAAGCTCCGGTCAACGCGTGTGCCGCATACTTCGCCACGGAAGCTTTTACCGGCCACTCAAAAGGATTAATCGGGCAGACAACCAGTACCGGCGTTCGTCCGTCCCAGCCGACCTTTCGCAAGACGCTTTGCCCATACTCCGGCGGTTTGGGCTCGAACGTCCACGCAGTATCCGTGCCTAGCTCTGTCGGCACTCCCAACTCGCGCAGCACGGTGCGCGACTCCTCGTTGCGTGTAATCACAAACGAATTCCTGCAGTAGCGGCCGCACATTTTCGCCACCAGAGGATCCATGTGCCCAGCTTCCGCGCCATACCCGACGGATAATTTATTCTGTGCCGCGGCGATTCCCAGCGACCCGATCATCATCGTGGTCAGCGCGTTGGCAAACTTGCTCTTGAACATCGACCCTTCGCAAGCCACCACGCCGTCGTGGCGGGGAACTTCATCGGCGAGAAATGGCGGGAAAATGTCGGGAAGATGAACCTGCTTTGTGCCTTCGAAATATCCCCGCGAAAAATCGAAGTTCTGGCTCATCACGCTGAAGTCGACCCGTTCCGGGCCAAGAATGTGCCGGATCTGCCGCAGCATTTCTTCGACACGCACATCCGACCCCATGTTGCGCGTGCCGTTGTAGCCGGCAAACAGCAGTCTGAGCCTTTCGCCCGGCTTCCAGCGCTTGCCTCCGCCAAGCATCCAGGCAGCTTTGGCGCGCTCAATCGAGCTACTGACCCACGCCTCCAAGATGAAATCCATCATGCGGCTGTACCTCCCGCCGCAACCGGCCAGGGCTGATAAGGATAGGCAAAGTGATTTTCGCGGCTGAATTTCAGCAGCGGATAGGAATATTGCGAGAAGGGCACCGGTTTCTTGCCCAGTTCCTTTGTGACGCGCCGGTTGTCGAAGACGGTATTCCAAACCAGATAAGGCATGAAGACCTTCATCAGCGAGGCGCCTTTGCTGATCGTTCCCTTACGGTTCGCCAGAAAATTCACGGAAGACGAGAACGGTCTTTCCGCCACCGGTACAAAGACGGGCGCGCGCTTGCCCTGTGCGGCGGCCAGCGCTCCTGTGATTTCGCGAAAACTTTGCGAATCGATTCCCGAAGACAAATGATAAGTATCGTGCTCGGGCTGGGATTTCTGATGCAGCGTAGCGATTGCTTCGGCCACAAAGTCTACGTTGACGATGTCGATTTTGTCGGTTGGACGAAACGGCAAAGCGGGCAATCCCGCGAGAAATACGAAAGCCTTCACCATGTCGAACTGTGTGGTTTCTGCATAACGACTGTCGCCGAGCACGATGCTGGGGCGAAAGATAATCTTCGAGGTATCCGGAAGGAGCATCCGCATCATGTGTTCGCAGAACTTTTTCGTCCGCGCGTAGGGGTCGTAATCCGAACGCTCCCAATCGATCGACCGGTCCTCGCTGACAACTTCGTTTTGCCGTTTCCCGGCGACAGCGACGGTGCTGACCAGGCTGAAGCGCCGCAACCCGTGATAATGCTCAATCTGGCGCGCAAGCGTCAGCACCTCGAGCGTGCCGCGCAGATTCACGTTTAGGCAGCTCTTCTCTGACTTTCGATTCAGCGACGCCGCACAGTGAATAATGGAGTCCGTGGTGTGCACCAACCGGTCGTAATCATCGCGTCCCAGGCCGAAACCGGGATCCGTCAAATCGCCGCGAAACACGCGCACTCGCGTCTGCAGGCAGTCATAGAAATGCGGGAAGTCGAGATGTAACTGCAGGGCTTGCCACAGCCGGCCTTCGGCCTCGCCGGCGTCCCGGGCGCGAACCAACACGTTCAATGCAACTCCGTGATCGCGCAACAAGTTTGCTGCAACGTGCGCCCCGATGTATCCCGTCGATCCCGTCAAGAGAGTCGCCATTCACCAGTTCCCGCCTGTCCCGGTTTTCACCGTTTCGCCATTCTCCACGGACCGTGGCTGCAAACTGCGAGCGGGACGCGACTCCAACGGCCTGCCCTCGATCAGAGGATAAGTCCATCTCCGGAGTGCCGGAATATGCACGTTGATCCAATAATCCCACCAATCGAGCTCGCGCGCGTCGTAGCCAAAATCTTCGCGTTCGTCTTTGACCAGCGCGTGCGAGAGCTTTTCGATGTTATCCGCCGCGAAATCGTGTTCGTTGAGGAGAATGAACGGCTCAAATAACTCGATGAGCTTTTCCACCCGCTCGAGATTTCGTTCAGCCTTGGCGAGCGGCGTTTTTTTCAGCGGAAGAGGCGACATGATCCGTTGAATCGATTTCACGATCGCTCGTTGCGCCGGCGCAGACATTCGTTGATAGCGCGTCTTCGAAACCGGAATCGCGTCGAAGCGCAACCTCAGCCACGACTCGAGGCCTTCCTGCGCGCGGTAATGCTTGCGGTGCGCGAGGGAGGTGAGTTCGATTGAGCGGCCCATATCGCACGGATTGCTGACCGAGGTCGCGAGCTGATAAAGCGGCTCATGCCGGCGCTCGACCATGGCGGCAGCAATCAAGGTCATTCCCGCACAAACGGCATCCACGGGGATAATATCCAGCCGCTTGCTCTCGTTCGACGGCAATTGCCGGAAATAGGTTCCCAGTAAATACGAGAGCGACGCCGAAGTGTTGATGCCTTCATTCCACCCGGAGAACGGTTTCGCCACGGATGTTTCGACAATTGCCGGCCGCACCACCGCGATCGGCAGCCCCGCGCCACGCTTTACGATCAGCGACTCGGCCAGACTTTTCGTCAAAGTGTAAGTGTTTGGCCATCCGAGTTCTTTGGCGCGCCGTGTGCCGGCTTCGGTGAGGTAAGTTTTCAGCCAGCGAATGCGGTTCTTGCGAATCTGATTATCCAGCGCTGCTCCCTGCAAACTCTTGGCGGCGTGTTCCCGGGTAAGCGACTGCGTCCGCAAATCCTCCGTCACTTCATCGCTCTCCGCACGCTGCTCCGCCTGCGCGATCAGTTCATGCAGCGAACGCCATTCCCGCTCGGCATTGAAATTGGCCACTCGACGCGGCGTGTAATCAGGAATCAGCCGTTCGGTTACGCGGCCATCGCGCTCGCCTGCCACATAACACGTGGAGAGATGCAACAAACCCGCATGATCAGTTTCGCGGATGAACCCCAGGATATTCATGGCCGCATCGGTATTCGTCGCCAGCGCGTCGCGCAAATCCGGATTGAAGTCCGTCAACCCGGAGCTGTTCACGATCAGATCGAGGTTTTTCTGCAGGCGCCGCGCCGTCTCTGCACTCAGGCCCAAACCGACCCGCGTAACGTCTCCCTCGATAACCTCAACTTTTCCCTGCAGATAGTCAGCTAGATCTGTTCCGTATTTCTCGAACAGGCCGTCGAAAACCGGCGACTCCTCAATGATCTTTTCAAACCGCCGCTCGGCCGGATTCGACTTCTGCCGCCGCACCAGCAGATAGATTCGTTCAATTTCCGGCAGGTCCATTAGCGTATTCGCCAGCCAGACTTTACCGATAAAACCGGTTACCCCGATCAGCATCACGTGTTTGCCGGCGAGGGCGCGGCGTACTGAAAATCCCGGCTCCTGACGCGGTCCGGCAAAATGCACAATCGGACGTTCGAGTGCGGCAGACTCCCGGCTTGAATCAATGATCGCAGCGCGCAATTCATCGAGCGGAATATCCAGCTGCCGTGCCAGTGTTTTCGGTGCACGCCGCCCGTCCGGACTTTGATCGCGCAGGCGGGCAAAAGCTCCCCGCGGCCGGATCACCGGATCGAGCAGTCTTCCCGTGGCTACGCCATCGCGAAATTCCAATCGGTTGGCGACGATATGCTTTGCGCCAAGATGCTGTGCCAGCGGCTTCATCACATGTTCGAGCGCCTGACTCACCAACACTACATCGGCGCCCGACCGCACCAGTTCCTGAACCTGCTGCACTCCACGTGATTTGAGTTGTGGCTTCAGTTTGTACTGGAAATATTCTTCGCCGAGGAGATCGAGCCGATCCCGGGTCACGCCGCGCAGCGCAGTGTGCACGACACGCGTGGCAAATTTGCGATTCGTCGAATACAGGAAGGGACGCAGAACCGCCATCAGGAAAATCAGCCCGCGGCGGCGAAAGCGCTCCGTGAAAGTTTGCGCATTCCAGGTAAAGAACGCGACCGGCCGCACCACCGTCAGGTCGAGCAGACTGCCCTCAACTCGCCAGAAGACAGTGGGATGGGCCGCAGCGGACATTTCCGCAGACACGCTGGGGGACGCGCTCGGTTGGTGGTTTGAGGGTTCCAAAGTATTACTTGTCCGGACGGCGAGCCACGCCGCGCTCAGGCCAGACGAATTATTGTAACCAATGGCGCGAACTTTCGCGAAGGTTGCTGAGCGCAGACCAACGTCGCTGGGCTGGATATAAATGACCCGCCTTCCACAGGCAAAGTGGCGACCACATTACCGTGATTCCGGTCACTGACACCAAACATCCGCTTGGCGGACAATTCAATGCTCAGTGAATCGTACCGAACCGCGAGAAAGCTTTACGCTGCAGCGAGAAAACGGGCAGAAGATTGTGGCAAAGAAGTATCACGAAGTGCTGGACCCAAGTGCTTTTGCCGGACTGAATTCAATTTCGGCCTTAATACATGCGTCGACGATGGAACTCTCCTAAGTTATGTGGACCCTAAGACGTCCAAGAGCGTAACTACCGGAGAACCATTGATTCGCGTTGTCTAGGATGTGAAATTTAGCCACTCCTTCTCCTGATTTTCACACTGCCGTAACAAACCTTCCGTATAGTTGCGAACTTCGACAACGTATCGAGCTTCCATTCTTTGCAACGAGGACTCATGGCCACAGCGTCGCAGACCGTACTCGATCAGAAACTCTCCCGCACGCCAGGCAAATTGGGAATCCTGATTTTCGGTGCCGTTCTCCTGGTGGGTGTTCTCTATGCCGGTTCCAGCCTGCTGCGTGATCTCTCGACGGTTCACGCTACGTCGTTTTTCCCTTACCTCCTGCTCGGAATCGCCCTGCTGGTGGCTCTTGGATTCGAGTTCGTCAACGGCTTTCACGACACAGCAAATGCCGTAGCCACAGTAATTTATACGCATTCTCTCGAGCCGCACGTCGCCGTAGTTTGGTCAGGATTCTGGAATTTCCTGGGCGTGCTCGTTTCCAGCGGGATTGTCGCCTTCGCCATCATCTCGTTGTTGCCGGTTGAATTGATTCTGCAGGTGGGCAGCAAAGCTGGATTTGCCATGGTGTTCGCTTTGCTCGTCGCTGCGATCATCTGGAATCTGAGCACCTGGTATTTCGGATTGCCGGCGTCGAGTTCGCATACACTCATCGGCTCGGTGATCGGGGTCGGCATCGCCAACCAGCTAATGAATCCCCGCACCGGGACCAGCGGCGTCGATTGGGGGCAGGCAGTTAATATCGGCAAATCGCTATTGCTCTCGCCCGTTGTCGGATTCGGCTGCGCTGCACTCCTGCTGCTGGCCGCCAAGGCCTTAATTAAAGATCCTAAGCTGTATACAGCTCCGGAAGGCACCCAGCCGCCGCCGTTCTATATTCGTTGTCTGCTGATTCTCACTTGTACTGGCGTCAGCTTCTTCCACGGCTCCAATGACGGGCAAAAAGGCATGGGGCTAATCATGCTGATTCTGATCGGCACCGTTCCGACCGCATACGCGATCAATCACGCGGTCACTTTCAAGGATTCCCAGGATTTCATTGCCGTCTCACAAGAGGCGGCAGACGCTCTCGGCCACTACGTCAGTCCGGATGCGGTGATCGCCGACGCTCACCAGGACGTTACCGATTACATCCGCACCAAGAATTTCACGCCGAATACCATGCTGGCCATGCGCACATTGGTCAACGACATCGGCAACGAGACGGCTCTCTATAAGGAACTGAAAAACATCCCCAACGATCGCGTGCGCAACTTCCGCAACGACTTATACGTGATCAGCGAGGCTCTGCGGCTGATGCAGAAGAGTGGAAATCCCAAGTTGGCGGCAGCCGATGTCGCGATTCTCGCCAATTACAAGAAACACATCGATCACTCGACCCGCTTCATTCCGCTTTGGGTAAAGGTCGCGGTTGCGCTTGCGCTGGGCCTGGGCACGATGGTTGGCTGGAAGCGGATCGTGGTCACGGTGGGAGAAAAAATCGGTAAGAGCCATCTGACTTACGCGCAAGGTGCGATGGCCGAAATCACGGCGATGGCAACGATCGGCGCGGCCGACGGCTTTGGCCTTCCCGTCAGCACCACGCATGTGCTCTCCTCCGGAGTTGCCGGCACGATGGCTGCAAATCGCTCCGGCATTCAGTGGTCCACCGTACGAAATCTGGCCCTTGCCTGGGTGCTGACTCTGCCCGTAGCCATGCTGTTGTCTGGCGCTCTCTTTTTCGCCTTCAAGAAAATGTTCTAACCCGCTGCTGGGCTGAGGAGTGTTATGTCGCGGGTGCATCGGCGAGGGGATCTCGGACGATCGCCTTGCCGATGCATCTCCTCGTAGCACCTTGCGTCTTGTGACGCTTTCCGGCCACCTTTTCTCTGCGTGTATCATCTGAGAATAGCCGGGAGGTCCCGTGAACTTTTCTTGCCGTCTTCGCTTCCTCATTTTTCTGCTTGCCGCTTTGATCGGCCCGATCTTTATTTCTGCTCTATACGCCGGCAACAATGTGCTGGGAGAAGTGGAGCTTGTCGGCGCTTCGAAGGTTGAGAACACTTCCGGCGTCTGGGTCGATGGGCAATATGTCGGCTATCTCGGCGAACTCAAGGGATCGAAAAAACTGTTGCTTCTTCCCGGAGAACACCAAATTACGGTCCGACAGGGCGGGTATCTGGACTTCAATCAGAAAGTCGTCGCCCAGGCGGGGCAAAAGCAAACTATTGATGTGAAGATGGAAAAAGACACCCGGGTCGCACTGCCGAAGATTACAGCGCAGATTAAATTAGACGTAAAACCCGACCGTGCTGCAGTTTTCGTCGACGGCGTCTATGTGGGCCATATCGCGGAGTTCGAAGGCGTCGGCCGAGCTATGCTGGTTGCGCC
>JASHTD010000265.1 GCA_030040725.1 Candidatus Sulfotelmatobacter sp.
CTCAGGCGGAAAATATTGCGATATGTATAAGATTTTCATCTATCGCAACAATCGAAGACTGAAAACTGATCCTGCAAGCATTTCAAGAAGCCTGATCTAGCCCGTCAATACTCAGGCCGTCAGAACTATCGATTCGACCGATGTGAAGCGGCGCGATCGTGACTGGCTGACCCAGACAACGCGATTGTTCCAGGGCAAACGTGGTTCGCATCGTAGCCGCGATTTCTGCGAACGGAATCGGCGAGTCGCTGCCATTTTGCATCGCCGCGCGAAACGCCTTCCATTCGCCGCGATGCCCCTTATCCTGGCGCAACAACGAGCGAAAGACCCGTTTCTTCCCGCCACGAACCAGTTCGAGGCGGCGGAAATCCTCGATCATGGCGACAGCCCCGCCACCGAAGACTTCAATTCGCTCCTTCGAAAACGATTTGTCGCCGTTTGCGACATAGGTGATCGTGCCGTGTGAGCCGTTCAGAAAACGCAGCGAGCAGAGAACGTTGTCGTTACTGTACCGGCTGGAGCTTGCGAGCGTGCGCGTCTCAACTTCGACAGCCGCACTTCCCGCAAGAAACGAAAGAAAATCGACAAAGTGGCAGACTTCGCTGAGGATGCGTCCTCCACCCTGTTGAGGATCGTTGAGCCAGTGATCCGTGGGAAGGAATCCCGCGTTGATCCGGTAATGAAGCGCCAGCGGCTCGCGGATATCGTGAAGAAAGGTTTTCATGCGAATGGCCAACGGCGCGAAGCGGCGATTGAAACCTGCCATAACAAGCCGGCGAGGATTCTGACGGTGGTGTGTGTCGGCAATCCCAGCTAGTTCCGATTCGTTAAGGCACAGGGGTTTTTCGCAGAAAACGTGTTTGCCGGCGTTCAGCGCGGCGATAACCTGTGGCGCATGCAAATGATGGCGCGTAGCGATGACAATCGTGTTGACGTCGGGGTGGTTCAGGACTTCTTGTTCGTCAGTGGTGCAGGAACGGAATCCGAATTTCGACGCAGCGTGGCGAGCGTGGGAACCGTTGGCGGCAGCGATAATAACCAATTGGGCGCCGGCAGCATGCTCGATCGCGGGCAGGAGCGTGCCGAGAGCGAAGTCGCCTGCGCCGATGAATCCGACGCGAACCGAACTGTGACCCGCGACCGGCTCTTTTGAGCTAATAAGATCGGTGCAGCGGCTGTCGCTGTTTGCGTTCTCCGGATATTCAATCATCACTCCGAGCGATGGCTCACCGGTCGCGCCCGTGATCAGCTCATAGGCTGAGTGCGCTTGCGCGATAGGGAAACGATGCGTGATCAACGGCTGCACGTTAAGTTTGCGATCGGCGAGAAGCCTCAGAAAAGCTTCCATATTGCGGGTCTCGGTCCAGCGAACGTAGCCGATTGGATAGTCGATTCCCTTTTGCTCATAGGCGGAATCGTAGCGACCGGGGCCGTAGGAACGCGAAACGCGGAAGTCGAGTTCCTTCTCGTAAAACTCGCGGCGCGGAATATCCATGGCGACCGAACCTACGGCAACTACACGCGCGCGATTTCGGGCCACCGCAGCGGCGAGATTTACCGGATCGTTGCTGGAACTTTGCGCAGCGATCACGACTGCGTCTGCTCCATGGCCGGACGAAGCTTGCATGCATAAATCGCGAAACGCGGAAGGGGAAGTACTGACTGCGTCGGCACCGGAGCGCAAAGCGAACTCAGCGCGCTCTGGGGAAATATCCATACCAAGAACCGAACAGCCCGCAGCTTTCAGAATCTGGACGGTCAACTGGCCGAGCAGCCCGAGTCCGATGACAGCGACGATGTCACCCAGCCTTGCGTCTGCGTTGCGAACTCCATGCAGAGCCACGGCCCCGAGGGTGGTGAAAGCAGCTTCGTCGAAACTGACCGATTCCGATGTAATGCGAGCGGCGAGCAAACGCGGCACGCAGGCGAATTCAGCGTGCACCGCATGACCCGCTCCCGCACAAGCAACGCGATCACCACCGCTGAACCCGGTGACGCCTTCGCCGATGGCAACGACGGTGCCGGAACTGCTGTAACCGAGCGCGCTGGCCTGATCGAGACGACTGCGCACGGCTGAAAGCGCAGAGGCAAGCCCGTCGCGATTGATCTTGCCGAGAACTTCGCGAACCAAGTCCGGGCGCATGCGCGCCTTTTGAAAAAGATTCTTGCCTGCGAATTCTGAAGAGGCGCGTTCGGTTCCGGCAGAAACCAAGGACGCGGCGGTGCGAACCAAAAGGCATCCCGCCAGCAGTTTTGGCGCAGGAACTTCTTCGACTGCGATCTCCGCCGTGCGAACGTCCTGAAAGACTTGCTTCATGCCGGTTCGAGCCTCATTTTTTCAAACCAGGCCGCATCGAGGTTCATTGAATCCCGTTCGCCTACCTGTCCCATGCGAACCAGCGTTACGAAGCGGACCGGCAGCTGCGATCGAGTTTGATAAAGAAGAGAAACCGCCGGGCGAAGATCGCCATACGTCGGACTTTCATATCCGAGCAAGGCTCTATCGCGATCGCTGAGCCGGAAGTTCGGACTCTGCTCAATCAGCGTACCTGCACGAACGACACCGCCTTGCGCCGGAACACTGGAAAAACAGTTCCAGCAAATTTGTGATGCACCGTGAGTAAATACAATTTCAAAAGGCGATTCGCGAAACCTATATGGTAAGTCCGGTGTGAGCCAGTGCAGGCGCAGGTCGTGCTCGCCGGTCCCGATCAGTTTGTCGAGGATGAGCCAGCCAATCCCGGCAAGGCGCTCAACTCTGCGCTGATGAGTTACGCTGAGATTTCTGTAGCCGTTATGTTCGCCTTCGAAGATGCTTCTATGAATGGAATTTTCCTGATCGAACACGCGGCCTGAGGCTTGCGCCCAGTCGAGCCACAGAAATCGCCCGGCTCGCGTCATCTGATCTCGGCCGTCAACGGCGACGGTATTGTGAACCGCGGTGCAGGCAAACGCGTTGTTCCACGGTGCGGGGCCGTTGTAGAGATAGGTTCCCGGATCGCGGGCGAAGTTGAAACCTCGCCACCAGAGATCGACGTGCAGTTGATCGCATTGAAACGGACGGCGCTGGTAAGAACCGGCACGGATGAGCGCCCATGAATCCTCATCGCCGAGTCGGAAGTATCCGGCTTCGGGAAAAGATTGCGGAACCGGCTGGGAGGTTGACGCAGCCGGTTTCAAACCGAACCAGAGCGCAGGCTCGTCGCAACTTCCAGCAGGCAAAGCCGGGCGATTCAGAACCGCAGCGCCGAGCTGCAGTAGGGGACGGTAATCGCGGTAATCGTCGACCGCGAGCGGAAGAATGTCGCTGCCATCATTCGATCCGTAGTTCGGAACGGAGCCGCTGACAGGATCGGCCCAAGAGCGCAAAAAGTCGAACGCGGCGTGCGCGCGCGCGCGAATATCCTCATGCAAATCGGCGCCATGAATTTCCGCGAGACGCAAGGTCCAGAGCAGCAAATGCAAAATCATGCGCTGGTAATTAAATGAGTGCTGATGCGAAACGCCCTCAGGAGTGATCTGATCGACAACGGCTTCGCGCAGAATCCGAGCTCCAAGATTCTGCCAACGCGACGCAGCGCGGAGTTCGGGATAGAGCGTGCCCGCAGTCCACAAGCCGACGGCCTCGCTGATCAAGTGATTGCTGCGCTGCGAGCGGGCATAAGGGATGGTTTGCACGGTGCGCCAGGCGTGAGAAGCGATGAGAGAAAAAAGTAACCCGACACGCTTAGGTGTGGTCGCATGCGAATGAATAAATCCATGCAAAGCGAACGACCAGGCGAGAATGCGCAGAGAACATTCCTGGCCGCAAATCCACAACGGGCCGGACATAGGCGGGCTATGCGCGGCCCAATCTTCGAGAAAGTGCCAGAACGTCTCGGAAAAACGTTCGTCCGATGTGAGGGCGTAAGCGCGCACCAGCGCATATACAAAGAGGAAGCGGGAGGGTTCGAGAATAAATTTCAGATCGCCGTAGACGGGCGAAGCGAAGCGCATCCGCGTCCAGGGCTGGCACGGCGAAATCGTTTGTCCGGTGACGGGATTCTCGAACCAGCGGGGAGGAAGCCCACAAGCGGAAGAGAGACTGCCGAAGAATGGCAGGGTGCCGGTGAGAATGCATTCCGCGTCGGCGAGAATCGATTTCTCTTCGTCATGGCTCAGGAACTGCTTGATCGCCGATCCCAGCGTTCGTGCATCACGAAAGAAAAATCTGCTGGTTCCGTCGCGGCGGTCCCGCAGCAATTTTTCTGAGGAGACATGAGGAGCAATGCGCGTCAGATCCCACGCATCCCAGCCTTGGACCGAGCGCATGCGGCGGTTCATCAAGCCGCTGCCGCGCTCCAATTCATACCCGAGCCGCAGTATGCCGTGGCGCACTCCGAAAGTGCGGCCGACCTGCAACGCGGCTCCGAGTTTAGCCATGAACTGTCTCCGTAAGCGGGGCGATGCGCTGTGCCAACATTTCCGCGGCGCGCTCTTGCAGCCACTCATGCATCACGAAATATTGATTATCGCCGCTGCTCGCGCCGTTCAGATCACATTGCGGAGTACTCATCATGGTTCCTCGGTCGAGCGCGGTCACAACATCGCCAAGCTTGTCGACGCCGAAAGCAATCAGGCGATGGCGCAGGTCGGCAAGCGATTTGCAGTGCGCGAGATCGGAATATTCGTATTTCTGCAGAATCGGGCCCGTATCGACGCCGGAATCCATGAAATGAATTGTGATCCCAACCGGAACGCCATTCAGCAGAGACCACTCAGGACTGCTCATGCCGCGGATTTGCGGGAGCAGGCCGAGGTGAACGTTGAGCACGCCGAGACGCGGAATGGCGAGAACTTCCTTCCGCAGAATATCGCCACCGGTAAAAATGATGAGGTCCGGACACGACGCTTTGAGAGACGCTATGGCACGCGGAGAATTCTGATCGTGTGCTATCGCTACGGGGAAGCTGTAAACATTCGCGACCTGGTTTAGATTCTGGAAAACGAAGTCGCCGCGCGTAAGCCAGCGTTGCAGATATTCGTTCTGTACGCGTGGCAGGTTTGACGTGCTTTTCGAAAACAGTTTTGTGCGGGCATAATTCACGACACGCTTAACGCCCCACTGGCTGAACTTCCGTAGCAGCGTGGCGCGGTTGAAAGCGGAAAGCGAAAGAGCGCCCGCGGGAGGGTATCCCGCATCGGCCAGGCGCACGGCCACAGCGCACGCGGTCTCGCTGTACACGCTGGAGCAGAGCATCACGACGCGCATGCGAGTGCCTCAGTAGCGGACGAGTCGAAAAAACGTTTCATG
>JASHTD010000266.1 GCA_030040725.1 Candidatus Sulfotelmatobacter sp.
TGTTCTGTACTTGCAGTTCATGTCCATCGTTCGGACAGCGGCTGTGATCAAGATCGAATTGATAGGGCAGTCCCTTCTTTGCGTAATCCTCCGGGCCGATGTCCTTCTTCTCGTATGGACAGTAGGGACGCGTGCGCCCGCGCGCATTATGCACCCAGCGGACCAGGTAATCGTAGTTGGCCTTCTCGCCCTCGCGCGTCAGATTCGCGGCAAATGTCCCGCCTTGCATCTGATCGCCTTGGCCAATCGAGTGGCAGGCGAGGCACCCGCGCTCGAAGAACAATTCTTTCCCGTGCGCGGCATTGCCGGGTTTGTGCTTGGGCAACGGGTCGGTCAATCCCGATTGCCAGATGAACGCCGAGATGGCTTCGATCTGATGATCGGTCAGGCGGAAGTTCGGCATCTTCGTAGTGGGGCGGAAATCGGTCGGTTTCTTCAGCCAAACCGGAATCCAGTTCCTGTTGAGCTTCAGCCGCACATCTTTCAGGTTCGGCCCGACCTTCTTCATGTCCTGCATGAGGCTATGCGATTGAAAATCAAGCTGCTGCAAACGGCCGTCCAGCTTGCTGTTTGCCACTCGGAGATCGACCGCCTGCGTATTCAGCCGGTTCGCCTCGTCGTTGGTCTGGGCAGCGTCGGCTTCCTTCATGAGATACGCGGTCTGTTTCAGATTGTCTATTTTCTGCGACTCGATCTGCTTGATCTGCTGGCTGATCGAGTTCAGCTCGTCCGGCTCGCTGTCGTAACCCTGATAGCGATGGCAGCCCATACAGCCTTTTTGCCGGAAAAGATCCTTGCCGGCGTTGATCGTTTCCCATTGCACGTCGCCGCTCGCCAGAACCATGTCGGCGGCGTGGCAATTCTGGCATCCGGCCTGCGCGTTTTCCTTCGGAAACAGTGGCCACAGCCAGTGCTCATAGTTCCCGTGAGCCTTTTCAATGCTCGTGGTTGCGCGGCCATTGCCTTGATGACAAGGCGAACAACCGAACTTGTCCGGATCGTGAATCTTCAATAGCTCCGGCTGGGGATGGCTGCTGAACGCTTCGGCATATTCATCCGGTTTTTTCTCGTCCTTTGCCATCATCGCGACCGTCGTGATCTTCAAAGGCTCGCGAATGTTCATGTGGCAGGACTCACACCGGTCAACGATGTTCGCCTCTGCAACGTTAATCTGCACGATCGTCGGATCCCAGTCTTCCGCTTTCTTCTTAAGGCCATCGATTTGCTGCGGTGTTAAATCGACCATGCGGTCGGAGATGTATTCGTCCATCTTCGTCCTGGCCGCGGTCACCGGTTTCAAGACATCACCCAGTTGCAGGCTCAGCTTGGTTTTTTCGTCGCGAATACCGTTGTAAGTTTCTTCCAGCTGGGGGAAGTTAAATTTTTTTCGGCTTCCATCGGGGAAGACTACAGTGGCCAACTCAGCTTTGTATGCGTCGATTTCCTTCTGTTTGCTGGCCTTTGCGGAGGCGCTGGTGCTGGTTTCGAGCTCATAGGTGAGCGCGTTGACATAAGCGCGCCGATCGGTAAAAACGCTCTGCACGGCAAGCAGCCGCGCATTGGTGTCATCCAATTGAGCGCGCACCGCGGCGCCCTGCGCCTTAGTGTCCTCGCTCGCCTTCTCGTACGCCTGCTTCAACGCGGCGTAATCGCCGCTGCTCTCGACCGCCTTTTCCGAAGCCGCCGACTTCGAGCGCGCGGTATTCAAAAAGGCCGAGTAACGGGTCCTCCAGTGCTCCTGGAACGACTTCCATGGTCGCTGGCCCCAATTCTCGTCCCACAAGGCCCAGAACAAGGTGGCCATCAGAATGATCGTCGCGATCAGATAGTATGCGGCGTACGATTTACTAGTGATCGGGTCCTGCTCAGGAGTGGGTTTCTCAGGCAATGCGTCCTCCGAAACTGCATCTTGCTTGAAAACTTGTCATTCCGAACGCGCGCGAAGCGCGGGTGAGGAACCTGCTTTTTCTGCAATCGCCGGAAGAAAGCAGGTTCCTCACCGGTCTTGCAGGCCGGTTCGGAATGACATCGAAATGACAATCCAAACGCCTAACTACGAAACTTCTAAACGTTGAACCAGGGTGTAATCCACACGTACTTGATGTGCCACAAAAGGCGAATCCCCATCTTCACAGGCAGCGCGACCATGGTGAGCAAAAGAAACTGTGTAAGGGAGAACTGCAGCAGGCTCATCCGTTTAAAGTCCTTGGCCATAAACCGGCGGAACAGCGAGTAGACAACAAACCCGCCGATCACGTAATAGCCGCCAACGACAAACGCGCCGAACAACCCTTTACCCAGGTTCGATGTAATCCCGAAAATATCCGGCAGATCGCGGTTGACTTCATAGATTAGTCGGTTGTGATCCCACGTTTGCCCCGGCCAGAACCACTGCCATCCTGGGCCGCGAATAAATGTTCCAATCATGATCATCGAGACCCACAAAATGACGAAGCCGAACAAAAATGTCGTAATCGAAAATTTCCGTTGCTTCCACGTGTAATAGCCGCTACCCAGGGGATTGGTATCGATATACGGAATGACCATGAGGCCGACGATGATCAGGGTCGGCATAACGACACCCGCGATCCACGGGTCGAAATATACGAGCATCTCCTGCAGTCCAAGGAAATACCAAGGCGCTTTCGCCGGGTTCATGGTGAGGTTGGGATTGGCTGGTTCTTCGAGCGGAGCGTTCAGGGTAATCGACCAAACCATCAGAATGATGGTGATGATAATGGCGGCGAGAAATTCGATACGCAGAAGAAACGGCCAGACGTGAACTTCCTTTTGCCATCCTTGTTTGAATGGCCAGGTCTTGCGGTGATGGGTCTTGGCCACTGCGGGATCGGTTTCCAGTTGCGCAATAAGCTGATCGTTGGCACGCGCCTGCTTCGCCGCGAGGTAAATGTAGAAAGCAAGCAGCGGGATCATGGCTATGATCGGTACGTTATCCGGAGCGGAACAGATTTCCCAAAGTTGTCGCCAGTCCATAAATTCTCCACGAACCATGTAGGGACGGCCGCCCTCGGCCGTCCAGTCGAGCAAAGCTCGACGGGCTTTTCGTGGTTACAAAACTGCCGGGCTGCGCCCGGCCCGACAGCCGAGGGCGGCTGTCGCTACATAGAAATCACTCTCCCGCTGCTTTCGGACCGCGGCGTGGTTTATCCGCTTCCTCCGGCAACATCACCGGCGCCGGTCCGGAAATTCCGCCATCTTTTCTCACGCGCCAGAAATGCACGATCATCAGCACCGAAGCGACAATCGGAATTCCAATGCAATGCCAGATGTACGACCTGAGCAGCGCATTGGCATCGACAATCGATCCTCCCAACAGGCCGAAACGCACATCGTTGTAGGGAGTCATGCCCAGTTGATGCCCGAATGGGCCTTCGTGCCCAAGCAGCGGCGTAGCGCGGGCCATGTTCGTGCCGACCGTAACGGCCCAGAATCCCAACTGATCGTCAGGCAGCAGGTAACCGGTGAACGACAACAACAGGGTGAAAACCAAGAGCAGCACGCCGATGTTCCAATTGAATTCCCGCGGCTTCTTGTACGAGCCGGTCAGAAATACACGCAACATGTGCAGTTCGACGGCGATCACCATCAAGTGTGCGGCCCAGCGGTGCATGTTGCGGAGAATTTTTCCGAAAGGCACATCATGCTCGAGATAAAGCACATCTCGGAATGCCTGCACCTTCGTGGGGTGGTAATAAAACATCAGCAGCACGCCGGTATAGGTGAGGATGATGAACAGCAGGAACGTAATGCCGCCCATGCCCCACGTATAGCTGTAACGCACCGCGTCGCGGTTGATCTTCGCCGGATGCAGATGCAAGAAAACATTCGACAGCACGCCCAGAGCGCGGTTGCGCGGGGTGTCATCGTGTTTGTGGCGAAAGATCGAAGTGTAAACCTGCGTCTTGGTCGGATCCTTCAATCCCTCGATCTGTTCTTTCGCCTTCGCCGGGATGTCGACCTTCATCGCCTGGATGTCGTCTTTAACTCGGTCGACTAATCCCACCTTGCCGTTTTTGCCGTTGTTTTCGTCAGCCATAGTTGAAACTCGCAGTACTTGTCATTCCGAGCGCCGCCTCTGGCGCGAGGAATCTGCTGTTCGATTTCTATACTCCGGTCAGAAACGCGCCGGGATCGTTGAAGTGAGAAGGTTGCCCTTTCGGCCACGAATAGAGCTTCGATGTATCTACCAGAATCTGCCCATCGGGCGCGAGAGTTAGGTAAGCTCGGTCCATCGGCCGCGGAGCTGGGCCTTCGAAGTTGATTCCTTCACTGTCGTAGCCGCT
>JASHTD010000267.1 GCA_030040725.1 Candidatus Sulfotelmatobacter sp.
TCCAGCTTGCGCAGCTGCAGATGCGAGCCGTCGTGCATGGTGACGCTGACGGTGGCACCGGGGTCGTACTCGACATCGATCTCTTCGAAGTGCGGCACGAAACTGATTTCCTGCAGTGTTTCCTCGTGATCCTTCACGTACTTGTAAGACTTGGTTGAGCCTTCGTGGTCGTTGAAGGTAACGCAGGGAGAAACCACGTCGAGCATGACCGTCCCCTGATGCGCGATTGCGGCCTTCAGCATGGCGCTGAGCTGGCGCTTGTCGCCGGAGAAGGAGCGGCCAACAAAGGTTGCGCCAAGTTCGATGGCCATGGCGCAGGTATCGATGGGAGGAAGATCGTTGATGACGCCGGTTTTCAGCTTCGAGCCGAGATCGGCGGTCGCAGAGAATTGGCCTTTCGTGAGGCCATACACGCCGTTATCTTCGATGATGTAGATGACGGGAAGATTGCGGCGCATCAGGTGGATGAATTGGCCGATGCCGATGGAAGCGGTGTCACCGTCGCCACTGACGCCAAGCGCGACCAGGTTGCGATTGGCGAGCATCGCTCCGGTGGCCACAGAGGGCATGCGCCCGTGAACTGAGTTGAAGCTGTGCGAGCGGTTCATGAAATAAGCGGGACTCTTCGAGGAGCACCCGATGCCGCTGAGCTTGATAACGCTCTCCGGCTTCACGCCCATCTCGTACATGGCTTCGATAATGCGCTCGGAAATGGCGTTGTGGCCGCAGCCGGCGCATAGCGTGGTTTTGCCGCCTTTGTACTCGACCACAGTAAGGCCGATGCGGTTCGTCTTAGGTTCCGGAGATCTGGGCTCGGCGGTAGGTGTGGTCGACATTTACTTTCCCTCCATGGTGCTGAGTTCGTCGGTGACGGAGCGCGCGTCGAGCGGCAGGCCGTCAAGATGGGCGATGCTGCGCAGGCGCGTGATCAGTTCAGGCTTCAGATCGAGCTTAAGCAGGCTGAGCATTTGCGCATCGCGATTCTGTTCCACGACGTAGATGCGTTCGTGCTGCTCGATAAATTCGTGAACTTCACGGGTGAACGGGTAAGCGCGCAGGCGCAGGTAATCGGTTTCGATTCCATACTCGTTGCGCAGCTGGTCGCGGCTTTCAGTGACTCCCCAGTGCGAAGTGCCGTAGGCAATGATGCCGATCTTTGTATTGGAAGATCCGGCGTTCGTCCCTTTCATTATTTCCGGACGGGGAACGAAGGACCGCGCAGTCTCGAATTTGCGGTTCAGCCGCTCCATATTGTTTTCATAATCGTCGGGGCGCTCGCTGTAGCCGGAGTGATCGTTGTGTCCGCTGCCGCGGGTGAAATAAGCAGCAGCGGGGTGATCGGTTCCAGGCAGTGTGCGATAGCCGACGCCATCGCCATCGAGATCTTTGTAGCGGGCGAATCCGCCGAGTTTGTCGAGATCCGCCTTGTGCAGCACTTTGCCGCGCTTGATCGGGGTGGTCGGATATTCGAACGGGTCGGACATCCAGTTGTTCATGCCCAGATCAAGATCGGACATGACGAAAACCAGGGTTTGAAACTGCTCGGCAAGATTGAACGCTTCCGAGGCCATGCTGAAGCATTCCGAAACCGAGCACGGAATCAGCAGGATGTGCTTGGTATCGCCGTGGGACAGAAAGGCGGTAGTGAGAATATCTCCCTGGGAAGTGCGCGTGGGAAGGCCGGTGGAGGGACCAACACGCTGAATGTCCCAGATTACCCCGGGAACTTCTGCGTAATAGGCGAGGCCGGCGAATTCCGACATCAGGGAGATGCCGGGACCGGCGGTTGCCGTCATGCTGCGTGCCCCTGCCCAGCCTGCGCCGATAACCATGCCGATGGCGGCGAGTTCGTCTTCCGCCTGCACGATGGCGAAAGTGGCCTTGCCGTCGGGGCCGATGCGATGCTCCTTCATATACTCGATCATGGTCTCGACCAAAGAAGAAGACGGAGTGATCGGATACCAGGTAACGACGGTGCAGCCCGCAAACATACAGCCCAATGCGGCAGCAGAATTGCCGTCGATGATGATTTTGCCCACAGTCTTGTTCATGCGCTCGATGTAAAACACTCCGCGTTTCACAAGGTTCGCCTTGGCGTAATCGAATCCAGCTTGAGCTGCGGCGAGATTGAGATTGGCAGCTTTTACTTTTTTGGCGAACTGTTTGCGGATCGCCTTCTCAACTTCCCCCATGTCAATTTCGAGAAGCTGAGCCACCACGCCAACGTACACCATGTTCTTGACCAGCTTGCGCAGCTTCGCTTCCGGGCAAACGGCGGCGACGAGCTTGTCGTAGGGGACCGAGTAGAAAACGAGGTCGTTGCGCAGTTTGTCGAGTGCGAGCGGCGCATCGTAGAGAACCGATGCACCCGCATCCAGCGACAGGACGTCATCCTGCGCAGTCTCAGGATTCATGGCGACCAGAAAATCGATTTCTTTTTTTCGCCCGATGTAACCGTCTTTGTTGGCGCGAATGGTGTACCAGGTAGGCAGGCCGGCGATATTGGAAGGAAATAAATTTTTGCCCGAGATCGGCACGCCCATCTGAAAAATCGCACGCAGTAACACGGTGTTCGAGCTTTGCGAGCCGGAACCGTTTACCGTCGCGACCTGAATGCTCATGTCATTGACGATTCGTTTGCGCCCTAGCTGCCCGCCGGTATCCTGGCGAGCTACATCCGTAGTGGCCATGCCAACCCCTTCCTTTGTTTTAAGAGACGAAACAGTGCGTCTGATTTGGACTTGAGAAGTACCCTCCATTATACGGCGGCATGAGATCACCATTCATGCGAAATGAAGCACTGGTACTGGTGCCATGAAACGGCACCAGTACCGAAGCACTGGAGGCCGTAGGGAACCTCGGCGGGAACGATCCCGTTCCGCCAGGCACAATCAGTCAGCTCTGAAGAACTGCGCCATGGTCCGGAACTTATTATATCGTGACACGATTAAATCGGCGGGCGGGATCTTTTTCAGTTCGGAAAGGTGTTTCTGCAAGCTCACGTCGAGTA
>JASHTD010000120.1 GCA_030040725.1 Candidatus Sulfotelmatobacter sp.
CTTGGCATCGCGGATCGTTCCATTCAGGACCATGCGCAGTGCTGAGCTAACGGGCAGCATGCGCGTCTGTATGTTTTCGTCCTCTTCAGGCTCCGCATTTCCCAGGCGCAATCCCGTGGCCAGGTAAATCGACATGGTCTCCGCAACAAATCCGGGACTGGCATAGAACTTGAAAATCCGCCGCCAGCGCGACGCCCGATACCCGGTCTCTTCCAGCAATTCGCGTTTTGCGGCTGGCAGCTCTTTTTCGCCGGGATCGATTCTTCCCGCAGGCAGTTCCCACAAGAAACTGCCCGCCGCATGCCGGTACTGCCGCTCGAGCAACACTCGCGGGCTTTTTCCCGAACCATCAACCGCCAGGATTACCACCGATCCGGTGTGGTGAACAATATCGCGGCGCGCGCGCACCCCTCCCGGTTCGAGCACATGATCGGTGCTTACCCAAAACGCCGGCCCGCGATAAACCACCTGAGACGAAAGCAGTCGCGCTTTTGATGTTGAATTCTTCTTTGATTTCATCCTGTCTGATTCGGTGCTCGACTTTGTACGTGATTTGCTTCGTCGCGATGCGGGCATACAATCACTATAAAGCACACCGGTGGTTCGGGCAGTCGCTGGGCATTTATTGCTCGCGTGGAGTTTTTTCTCGACCCATTTTGACGGTGTCATCCCGAACGCCCGCGTTTTCGCCGGCGGGCGGAGGGATCTCCATTTGTGCATTCAGAGAGGACGGAGATCCTACGCTCCGCCTTAAGAAAACGGCTTCGCTCAGGATGACGCGCACCATTCAGCCAGCCGTCTCAGACCGGTTCACTCGCAAATGACGCGACGAAAAATCTGATTCTGTTATGCTGCCGGACATGCCGACTGAGGCAACACCAAAATCTCGCGTCGCGATCGTTGGCGCGGGAAATCTGGCATGCGCTTTGGCCGTGGCTCTGCGCGCGGCGAATTATCCGATCGATGAAATCGTATCTCGCTCGCGTCCAAGATCGATACAAAAAGCGCGAGCGCTAGCGAGCGAAGTTCACGCCTCCGCGATGACAATTCCTCGGGCCCGGCTTCGCGCACCGGTAATCTGGTTCTGCGTCCCCGATCGAGAGATTGCCCGCGCCGCAGAATCCCTCGGCGACACCGTCGATTGGAGCAGCAAAATTGCCTTCCATTCCAGCGGAGCATTAACGAGCGATGCTCTCGATATTCTTCGCCAGCGCGGCTCAGCCGTCGCTTCAGTTCATCCTTTAATGACGTTCGTCCGCGGCTCGCGGCCCTCGCTCGAAGGTGTGCCCTTCGCTCTCGAAGGCGATCCCAAAGCTCTGCGTGCCGCTCGTTCGCTGGTTCTGAACTTGGGCGCAAAGCCGTTTTCAATTCGCAAGCAGTACAAAGCGGCTTATCATGCGTGGGGAATGTTCGCCTCTCCGTTACTTGTTGCATTGCTTGCGGTAACAGAGCGCGTGGCCGGCGCAGCCGGTATCAGCCGGAAAGAAGCCAGAGAAAAAATGCTGCCCATTCTTCGTCAGACCCTGGCCAATTACGAACGAATGGGTGCTCCACCATCGTTCAGCGGCCCGATTGCCCGCGGAGACATTGAAACCGTGAAAAAGCATCTGAAGACTCTGCGGGGAATTCCGGAAGCGCACGCAGCTTACATGGCGCTGGCGCGTGCCGCGTTGCGCGATCTGCCGGCAAAGAATCGTGCTGAATTAAGGGCTCTCGTGACGTCCGGCGGGTAGCAACGGCTCGTGCATCGAATCGCGAGCTGACAACAGTCACAAGCGATACTGGTCACGAACCAAGAACGTCACGAATTGAAGATGTGCCCGAGCTTTTCCTTCTTGGTTTTCAAATACTCTTCCGCATGCGGGCTGGGCTCGACTTCGCACGGCACGCGCTCGATTACTTCAACTCCCGCCTTCTCAAGCGCCTCAACCTTTTCCGGATTGTTCGAGAGCAGTCGTACTTTCTTAACGCCCAGCGCCTGAAGAATCTCGCCGGGCAGGGCGAAGTCCCGCTCGTCGGCTTTAAATCCCAGGCGCTCGTTGGCTTCCACAGTATCGAGGCCGGCATCCTGGAGTTCGTACGCCTGCAACTTCGCCATCAGCCCGATGCCGCGGCCTTCCTGCTGCTCGTAGATCAGAATCCCCGCGCCTTGGTCCCGAATCATGCTCAGCGCCATCTCCAGCTGTTGCCGGCAATCGCATCGCAGCGAATGAAATACATCTCCCGTCAGGCATTGCGAGTGCACCCGCACCAGCGGAGGCGCAGACTTAATATCGCCCATGACCAGGGCAACCGCCTCCTCAGCCTGGCGATTTCCATCCGAGCGCAACTCGGCACGAAAACCGTAAATGCGGAACTTGCCCCACCGGGTCGGAAAATCCGCCGAAGCCACTGCTTGAATTTTTCTGGAGCTCACAGGTTCATTATAGCGGGGTGCGGAGCCGCGTTTAGCCCGCGCCAGTCGGCGCTCACGCCTCGCGGCTTGAAGGGAAAAATTGCATCCTGCTTGGATGCGATAGGAACCCCGTTTTTCGTCGCCGGCTGAAAATGCCACTTTTCCAGCGCTGCCATGCACTTGTTATCGATCTCCGATCCCATGCTCTGCAGCACGGTCTCGTGCGTGATCTCGCCTCTTTCGTCAATCGTGATTTCGATAACCACCTTGCCTTCCATATCCGGCCGCTCCCACGGATAGACCACCGGATCAGAAGTTTCCACCGGCAGGGCCGGGCGAATCTCATCGCCATAAATCGGCCCTCCCGGCAGCGAGCCGTAGCGAGGCCCAGCCGTGTTGCCATGGTCGAGCTTCGAAAGCGTCGCAGTTTTCGCGTCGTCCCCGCCCGAGGGAGGAGCCATCACGCTCTGCGGCATACTTAGCTTCGTCTCGGCCGCAGTGGGTTTCCAGATCAGCTTCTTGTGTCCCACATGCTGGTGTCGATACTTCTGGGTCGCGCGGTCGGAAGAGTTGGTGGTGCTGTCGTCTGGATTTTGCGAAGGGAAGTAAACCCGGCTGAGCACGCGCCCATCGCGTCCCAGCGCGACCGAGGTCGGCTGCAGCAACAGAGCCTCAGGACTATACAGTAGCCATGCGAATACCGCCGCATGCAGCACCAGCGAAACCGCCAGATGATTGCGCTGCGTCGCCGATCCGCGATTCAGTTGAGCAAACATCACAAAAACCCCAGTTGCGGGCGAAGGAGCTTGGTTCCTAGCTTAGACGACCGGGAAGGGAATTGGTCAATCTCTTTTTCGTTTCTGTCGAACCTCCGTACCTTTCCGGTTCGACTTGAGATGCCGGTCTCTCTGCAACGGTGCGGCGCCTGGTGTCGGAAGCGGCAAAGGCTGATAAAATAGCTGCGCAACACTCCATCCGGTGCGGGGCTATAGCTCAGCTGGGAGAGCGCATCGTTCGCAACGATGAGGTCGTCGGTTCGATCCCGACTAGCTCCACCAAGATTCTCACACCGCGCGCCCATCCTTCGCCAAAAGGCGGGCGAAGGGATGGGGCAACCTGAACGAATCACAGGAGGACTTAACCCACTTCGGGGACTAAACAACCATGGGCATCAGCAATCCTGAGATTCAAAAGAAGGTCTTCGGGCCGAGATGGGAGCACGAGCGGGAAAAGCAAGGCTGGCCTTTCTGGAGAAGGCTCCTGCATCGACTCGAAGACTGCCCCGTATGCAAGCCCAAATCACCTCCGCCTACAAATAATCAAACAGCGTCATAGATCCGGATCGATGCCGTAACGGATCGCGAGCCCAGCTCAACCTTCACCGCGTCGCCGGCATCCCAGTTCTTTGCGACGGACGCTCTATCCCCTGTACTTGTCGGTTGCGGTACCTTGGCTGGAATAATGTACGTGATTGCGAGACAATAGTTGTTTGTGCCTGGCGAGGTTTCCATCCTTGGGAATTGGCCATGGAAGGCATTTGCCCTCCAGAACTCTCTGACCACATTCTCTGAATTTCGAGGCTTTGCGCGGTGTTCCGCGTCAGGCTTTTTATTTTTGGAGTGTCGCCGCGCGTATATTTCGCAGGGTTTTTCCAGGAAAGGCTTTCATCATGGCAACGATTACGTTAGACGTGAACACGCAAACCGGCAACCACGGGCACGCCAAGCTCGAGCGCTGGGTCGAAGAAATGGCTCAGATGTGCAAACCCGCCCGGGTGCACTGGTGCGACGGCTCGAAGGCCGAATATGAGTCGATCCTGCGGCTGCTGGTGTTGATTGGCACTGCCATGCCCCTCGATCCGGCGAAGCGGCCCAACAGCTACTTGGTGCGCTCCGATCCCGCCGACGTTGCCAGGGTGGAAGATCAAACATTTATCTGCTCCCGCACCAAAGAAGAAGCCGGCCCAACCAACAACTGGGAAGATCCCGAAAAAATGAAAGAGAAGTTGCGCGGCCTGTTTGCCGGCGCCATGGCCGGCCGCACGATGTATGTAATTCCCTACAGCCTCGGTCCAATCGGATCGCCGATCGCCAAAATCGGAGTCGAGATTACCGACTCGCCCTACGTTACCGCCAGCATGCACATCATGTCGCGGGTGGGCCGCCATGTGCTCGACGTTCTCGGCCCCGACGAAGAATTTGTCCGCGGCTTGCATTCCATCGGCTCGCCGATGACCCTCAACCAGCCCAACCGCACCTGGAGTTGCAACGCCGAGAATAA
>JASHTD010000268.1 GCA_030040725.1 Candidatus Sulfotelmatobacter sp.
TTCAAGCTGAAGTTCACCTCGCACGCACCTGGAACACCGCAACCTCGCGGCAGGCTCACAACACCCGTCCAGCGCGCATTGCCGGCCCGCGCATTCAATTTATCGAGTAGCGTTTCGTCTTTCGAGAGCAGCAGTTCTGCCGACGCAATCTCAACCGGTTCGTTCACTCCGCGCACGCCCACCCGCACGTTATGCAGGTGCACCCTCCCGGTCACCTGGGGCGCGGAGAATCCTGACCCACCTTCCGACACATGATTGCTCCACACTCCCGCAGCCACCAGATCCAGCTGCGCCGTGCCGTCCACATTGGCTTGCATCGCCGGCAATCCCAGCAGACTAGCCAATCGCAGTGTGTGCGAAATTTCTCCTTCTCCGCGAACCGCCACGGCATAACCGGAAGGCCCGAACCACCCTCGTGCTTGCGCCGGCGTCGCCTTGCCCAGAGCCACCGGGAACGGCCCATACTCCAGACGCAATCCATTGGCGGCGTACACAAAGGGTTCTTCCAGCGTACGCCTCGACCGCTTTTTCCCAGAAACCAGCACAAACGGTACCGTTCCCACCGGCCAATCGACCTGACTATTCTCCGATTGCAATCGCAGATCGGTAATCTCCCCTTGTCCTTCGAGCGCTGGACCGTCCTGGGAGTTCCTATCTTCCCGCGCAATAAAATCTCCCTGCACTCCGCCCGCAGCCACCAGGTCGGCAGGCAGATTTTTTTTCGCGCGCTGTGCCAGTTGTGTGACCGCGCTCATCGGCACATTAGCCAGTTCCAGCGAGAGATCGACTCGATGCACGCCCGGCAGTCCGGCGTCGCCGTGCAGCGTGATCATTCCATTGCCCATCGGCAGGCTGCAGAAAATCTGGTGCATCATCTGCTCAACCGAGCTGTATCGTCCATCGCAGTGTACCTGCAGCCGCATCCCGCCCATGCTCGAGATGTCGTAGCGATGAAAGTCCTCGATGGAACCATCGGCGCCGATCTGCAACGTTGCCGGTGTGCCGTTCAGCGTGGCGTCCAGCCGTGCTTCTCCGCGCCATCCTTTGTCGTTTCCCGATATTAATTTTGTCAGTTGCCCCAGCGGCGCTCCGCTCCATTCCAGGCTGAATTGCAGCGGCGTCTCCCGCAGGCTCGGCGCGCGCTGCCAGCTCCCGTTCACCTGCAGCACTCCGGCATCGTTCAGATTTGTGTCGGTGCGCAGCGGCTGCGCTTTCAGCCGCACACCCCACGCGTTCTCCGATTCCTGCCATAACGCGAAATCGGCGTCGAGCAACGCATACGCCTTCTTCTCCGCTCCAGATTTGAAATTGATCCGGCCTGAACTCGCCTCGATGTACGGAAAACCAGGCCGCACTTCCGATTTGGATTTCTTCGTCGGCGCTGTCGGAGTGCGTGCTGTGTGTTCCAGCAATTCTTCCAGGTTCCAGCGCCCATCAGCGCGCCGCACCAGGTTCAGGCTCGGCTCGCTCAACTCCAGCCGCGACACATCCAGCCTTCCTCGCAGCAGCGAAGCTAACCGCACTCTGGCAGTCACTTCCGCCGCGCGCAGCATCGGTTCCGCGCCAAACGAAGGGTCTTCCTCAATCACTAAATTTTCCAGATCGAAACCGGGAGGCAGGAACCGTAGATGAACCGAACCGATTTCCACTGGCCGCGCCACCGCGCGGCTGATCGAAGCCGCGATGCGCGCCTTCAGCCGCGATACGCCCGGCCGCGCCAGAAACAGAATCAGCAGGATCGCAGCGGCTGCGATGATCCTCCGCCGCTTGGACGAGAAGAACTTCACCGGATGATTCTAAACGTTCGCTTCCACCGCGTCTCATCGAAGAAGTGCAGCACTACGTGTCCCAGGAATCCGACGCGGTCGCCAATGCTCGTTCTCGTATACTCGTCACCTGGCGTCTCAAATGACCAATAAATGAACATCGGCCGCCCAATAATATTTTCCTTCGGAATGAACCCCCAATAGCGGCTGTCCAGGCTCACGCCCCGGTGGTCGCCCATCGCGAAATAATGTCCCGGCGGCACCACCAGGTCTCCATCTTGGATGTACGAAGGCAGTTGCGTCTGCCAGATTGGCGAGATATTCGGATCCGAATCCGGCGGCACGGCGGGAAAACTGTTGCGGTAAGAATCGGTCGGATCGTCGCGATCGTGCAGAATATACGGTTCGTCCAGCGCCTGCCCATTGCGATAGACCACGCCGTTGCGCAGGTGAATGTGGTCCCCGGGAATGCCGATAATCCGCTTCACCACGTACGTTCCCGCATACTGCGGGTCGGGATGCAGAAACACCACGATATTTCCCCGGTTCACGTTGCGATAGGGAATGATCGGTCCGATCCAGGAACTTTTCGGCGCAAACGAGATGCGGTTCACGAATACGTGATCGCCGATCAGCAACGTGTCTTCCATCGAACTCGAGGGAATCTCGAACGCCTGCACGATGAACGTGATGATGAATAATCCCGTCACTAGCACCGCGCAAAGCGATGCCAGGAACTCTACCGTAGTTTCGCGCGGTTTTTCTTCAACTTCCTCTTTCGCCTTCTTCTCTTTCTTCGCCAATCGTTCCATCCGTAGGTTTTCAATTACAGGATTTATAAATTACCCAATTACAAAATCGTCCTCAATTCACCCGGCTCAGCGTGCGGTCCCAACGCGTGATCTGAAATAGATGCGTCACCACGTAAGAGAAATGTGCCAGCTTATCGTTCAGCGTGGCCGAGGTTACCGGATCGCTTGGCAGGTCGCGCACCGACCAGTAAATCAGAAGCGGCCGTCCAATGATGTTTTCCCGCGGCACGAATCCCCAATACCGGCTGTCATAGCTGTCGTCCCGGTTATCGCCCATCACGAAGTAATACCCCTCGGGAACAATCAGTTGCCCATCCTCCACCAGTTTGCGCAGCGTCAGCCACCACTCTGGCGTCTCGCCCGGCGCCACATCCAGCTGGGGAAAATCATCGCGAAACACATCGTTCGCCGGCCGGCTGAAGTGCGCATAAGCTTCCTTCAACGGAGTTCCATTCACGAACACCTGCTTGTTCACCAGTCGCACCCGGTCGCCCGGCACGCCGATCACTCGCTTTACAAAATGCTGCGCCGGCGTCACCGGATAGTGGAACACCACAATATCTCCGCGCCGGATTCGCCGGTACGGCATAAAGAAATTTGCCGGCCCTCCGCTCCCGTAACACAGCTTGTTCACCAGCAGATAATCGCCGACCAGCAGCGTATTCTCCATCGAGGGAGATGGAATCTGGAACGCCTGTACCACGAACGTAATCACGAAGATTGCAATCACCACCGTTCCCAGCAGCGACTGCAATGAACCGATCACATCCGGCACAAAACCTTCCGACCTCTTCCGCGGCTCACTGACCGGCGCCGGAGAAGCAGCCTCCTCGGGAACAGGCTCGGGGACCGGCGCTAACGACGGTTGATTCGAAAAATTCATTCCTTCTGCCGTACAGATTCCTACTTTTCTACCGGCCGCAATCCCCGCGCCGATTTCGTTTCCCCCGTTTGCAACCGCGCGTTCAGGTAGGTCAGCACCTGGCGCGCCGCATCCTGCTCCGCCGTTTTCTTCGTCGAACCCTGCGCCCGTCCCACGAACTCCGCGCTTCGCTCTCCGTTCCTGGCGTTCAGCCGCGCTTCCACGGTGAAAATCTTGTTGTGCTCCGGTCCCGCTTCCTCCACCAGCACATAAGAAGGTTGCGGCAATCCCAGTCCTTGCAAAGTTTCCTGCAGTGCGGATTTGAAATCGGTCAGAGGCAGTGTGCCGCCCCCCCGCTCCATGTTTTCCAGTTCAGGAATCAGAATTTCCCTCAGGATGAATCCCCGCGCCGGTTCCATCCCTCCATCCAGATACACGGCCGCAATCACCGCTTCCAGCGAGTCCACCAGGAGCGCCCGCTTGCTTCGCCCGCCGCTCTTTTCTTCTCCGCGCCCCAGCCGCAGGTAGTGTCCCAGTTCCAGCTTCTCCGCCACGCGGATCAAATGCCTTTCACTCACGACGTGCGCGCGCAATTTCGAAAGCTCGCCCTCGCGGAACTTCGGGAAGCGCTGAAACAACTCCTCGCTGGTCACCAGCGACAACACTGCGTCGCCCAGAAATTCCAGTTGCTCGTTATCGTTGACCCGAACCTTGACTTCCCCTGCCTGCTGCGACTCCTGTTCTCGCGCCTGCGAGCTGTGCGTAAGCGCCTGCTCGATAACCGCCCTGTGCCGGAAGTGGTATCCCAGCGCCGCTTCCAGCGCGGTGATTTCCCGTTCCTTCATATGGATGATTCGAGTCGCTTGGCGGTTTACTTCGCGGGTGGCGCACTCCCCCCGGTCAATTGCGTCAGCCGGTCTTTCTCTTTCCGCGCCGCGTCCCCTGCGGCCGTCCCCTCTTTCGTCATACCCACTGCCTGGTTCGCATACTTCAGCGCCTCGGGATATTTATTCTGCATATCCAGTGCTACCGAAAGCCGGAACACCGCAATCGGATCCACCTGCTGCGGAAACGCGTCAATCGACTTCCGCAAATTGCTCTCCGCGTCCGGCCAATTCTTCTGGTCGAAATCGAGAGCCCCCAAGATCGCATACGCATCCGACCGCAGAAAATCCTTGTAAGCCTTCAACTGCTCCGGCGGATATCCCGAGGTCGGCAAATCCGTTTCCACCGTTTCCAGTGCTTTCTCCGCGTCTTTCTTCGCTTCGCCCAGCCGCTGGTCCCGGTCCAGATCCGTATCCCGCGTCCGCTCCGCCAGCACCTGCGACACTCCCAGCAGAGCCTCTGGATCGTCGGCATCATAGGTCAGAACCTTCTGCGCCATGTCCAACATCTTGTCGGCGTTGTTCGCCTGTTGATATCCATGCATCGCCGCCTTGTACAGCACCGGCCGCAACTCGCTCTCCGGAAATTTCGCCGCAAAGTCGGCCGCGGCTTTTTCCTGCTGCGCCGGGTCGGTGATCGCCGCCGCCGTCTTGTACGCGTCAAACTCCGGCTGCGTCTTCGCCTGTGGCGGACGCTTTCCCGCCGGCGCCGCTGCTGCTGCCCCGGTCTGTCCACTCGATTGCGTGCTCTGCCCATTCGCTTGTGGCGCAGGCTTGCTGTTGTCCTGCGTCCATCCGCTCTGCCCGAGGCCCCACACCATCATTCCCAACATCGCGACCATCATCGCCGCTCGTTTCATGCGTTCTCCTTGGAAAATTCGTCCCATGGGTAACATACAAACTCGCAGACCGCCATGCACGGCAACCGTGCGAGGAAATTACTAAATTACCCGATTACTCAATTACAAAATAGTGATCTCATTGCAGCTGCGGCTTCGTTGGAGGTTCATACGCTTTTGCCAGTCCCCGCTCCGCCGCCGATTTTACTTCCGGCAGCGTTGCGCCCGCCACCAGCGCCGCCCGATATTGTTCCACCGCTGCCTCTCGATTTTCTTTCATGTCGAGAATTCTTCCTAGATACACGTGCGACCACGCCACCACCTTCGGATCGCTCGATGCCGCAATCGCCTTCTGAAAATTATCTTCCGCTCCGTCCCGGTTGCGGTTTGCTACCGCCACTTCCGCCAGAATAAAAAGCGCTCGCCCCGGATCGCCAATCTTCTTTTCCAGCGCTGCCTGCGCCAGATCCTGTGCTCCCTTCGGATCCCCCGCCGAGAGCCGCTGCTCCGCCGTAATCAGCAATCGCCGCTCCTCCGGTCGCGACAGCCTCACCAGTTCCGGCGTCGCGTTGCTGGCGAACTGCACCTCCGCCACAGCTTTCTCTTCTTTTTTCACATCCACGGCGTTGATGATTCCCCCGTACTCCGATCGAATTCCCGCCGGATCTTTTTCGAAGGCCACCACCGCGTTATAAAAATGCCGCGTCAGAATGTATCCCTGCTTCACCGCATCGTCGACTGCCTGCTGCCGCATCGCCTCTTCCGTCTTCGCGCCGCTCATGCGGATTTCCACCGCCCGCACCATGCATTCCGTCACCAACAGCGAAATATCCGACTTGAAACTTTCTTCCAGCGGCGCCCGCTGCACGGACTTCAGCAGCGGATCCAGCCGCTTGACCGCAGTGAAATGCTTATCGGCCAGCGGCTCCAGTTCGTAGTGCAGAAACGTGTGCCGGATCTGATCCATCTTCAGCGCCGCTTCCGGAGATCCTCCCCTCGCGCTCGGATTCGGAAACACCACAACGTAATACGCCATTCCGTAATTCCTTGCGTCGGTTTCCTGCGGCGAACCCATGAAGTCCACATACACCGTGAACGTCCGCCCCAAATATTCCGAGGACGGTTCTTTCAGGTACACCTCGGTGTCAAACACCATCTTCGCCAGCGGCGCATGATATCGCTGCATCGCCGCCGCATAGTTGGCGCGGTGCCGCTCCCAGATGCCGTGCAATCCCGCTTTTTCGTAGAAACGTTCAAGTACTGTCCCGAAACCCGCGACCGCTCCCGCATCCGGCGGCAAATCGCCCTCCGCTGTACGCGGCATGAAGTGCGGTGGCCCATCCATATACAGCGCCAGGGAAATATAGGGTGACAGATTTCGATTCGGATCGCTCGACGCCGTGTGACGTTCGTAGAAATCGCACACCGCCGCGTCCGCCGCCCGCGCCTCTGCCGACTGCGACAGATTTCTCTCCACTTCGTCCCGCACCCGGCTGCGGATCGGATCGGAAATCGCCAGGTCGCGATCGTACCCGCACATGTTCAGCGCCGTCAGCACCGAGAAAATCGTCTCGCTGCTTTGCAGCGTGATGGGAATCTGGTTGCCCTCAACCGGCTGCCGCGGCGGTTTCGGCAAACTCTGCCTCGAAGAGGATTCGTCGGCGGGAACCGAAGAAGAAGACGACGAAGAAGAAGCAGCAGAAGCAGAAGACGAAGCCTCCACCGCGTTCGGCTGCGCGGCAGGTTGGCCGGGTACAGATCCAGAAGGCGATTGCCCCGAGGGCGATTGTTCTAACGAAGACTGTTCTGACGAAGACTGACCTGAAGAAGACTGACCCGAAGAGGATTGCCCCGCAGACGATGGGCTGGGGGCGGTCTGATCCGGCGAAGATTCTTCCTGCTCCGCCTGCTTCGACGAAGATTCACCCTGCGCGGGAGTCGGCTGGTTTGAATTCTGCTGCGTCTGGCTCTTCTGCCCTGTGCTCGGTTGTGCCGGCTGCACATTCGGCGGCGCCGGTTTCTGACTTGGCTGCGGCTGGCTCCGCGGCGGCTCGGGATCGTTCTCAGTCGGCTGGCTCTGCCCCAGGCACGCCGGCGTCATCACTCCCAACACCGCCGCCAGCAGGGCCACGAGTAGCGGCCCGGCAAACGCACTTCGCACTCGCGATCTCAGGAATTCCTCCACAGGATGACAATTGGCCGAGCGGGAACTACTCTCAAGTGTAAGGACTTCGCCCCGTATAATCAAACGCCTTGGGGGGTGGTATATACCGACGGCAAAATGCCCCCTCCGGATAGCTCTGCGTTTGGGAGACTTTGGCGAGGATTGCAGGCATTGCGGGGTGATCACGGTCACTGACGAATCGACTCCCACAGGAGCATCATCCGCTTGGTGCAAAGTACGCCCCTCTTCGTAGGCCCTCAGCTTGGTGCAAGGAGAACAGCATGCCAACAACTGAGTTTCTGT
>JASHTD010000269.1 GCA_030040725.1 Candidatus Sulfotelmatobacter sp.
CACGCGCGGCCATGGATCAGTTCGACGCCTTCCTCCAACATGTCATGCAGATCTTCAGGAGAGGCAGGCATTTCTTTCTGGTTGCCTTCAACCGTGATCATGGTCACTTCAATCGCGCCTTGCCGCAAGGCTTCGCGGGCGCAATCGATCGCGGTGTTTCCGCCACCGATCACTGCCACTCTTGCGCCCAGTTTCACCTTCGAAGTTCCCATGCCGATATCGCGCAGGAAGGGGAGTCCGTAAAGCACTCCTTCCTTATTTTCGCCGTCGGCCCGTACGCTGTTCGGCTCGGTCAAGCCAACGGCCAGCACGCAGGCGTCGTAATTTTTCTTGAGGTCGTCCCAGGAAACATCTTTGCCGACTTCACAATTCGTGCGAATCTCAATGCCGAGTTGTTTCAGGCGCTGAATCTCGCGATCAAGAACGTTCTGGGGCAAAACCCAGTCAGGAATTCCGCCGCGATTCAATCCGCCGGCTTTCGGCGATTTCTCCAGAATCGTGACTTTGTATCCCAGCCGCGCAAGTTGATACGCCGCGCTGTGGCCGGCAGGACCCGAACCGACAACGGCGACCTTCTTGCCATTCGGCTTGCCCGCCTGGACAACGTCATTGGTCAGCGCCTGGCCAAGATCGCCGAGGAATCGCTCGACGGCACGGATCGAAATCGCTTCGTCATACTTGCCGCGATTGCAGGCCTGCTCGCACGGGTGGTAGCACACGCGTCCCGTCACCGACGGAAACGGCATGTCTTCCTTAATAAGAGCGTAAGCGTCCAGGTATTTACCCCGTTTTACAAGGTCGAGGTAGCCCTGAATTTTTTCGTTGGTCCCGCAGGCGTTGTTACAGGGTGGTAACTTGTCGCGGTACACCGGACGAATCGCGCGCCAGTTGCCTGTTGGAAAGAGATCCTGTCCTTTGTCCTGGGCAGGCGCGGGAGTGATTCCGGCAAACGGAACTGTAAGCCAATCGGGTATTTTTGTGCCTTTGGTCGACATTATGAGTCCTCTCTTTTAGACGGCGACTGGGTTCAGTTGCATGACCTTCATTTCTTCGAGCGCCAGATTAAACGCATGCTGGTTGGCGACCACCGGCTGGATGGTTTTCATCTGCACGATGCCGGTGGCCTTCACCAGCGCCGCAATCAGCGGAGCAGCGATATCGGGAGCGACCAACTTGCTGCGCTCTGCCGCACCCTCCGTGGAGAGCCGGTCGAGGCCGAGTTCGCCCAGGCGGTAATAAAGCCACTTATGATCGGCGAGTTTGGCCGCATCCACGCACACCAGCTGCGCCAGACGCTCCGGCCCGGGAACAAAGCGAAGCATGTAATCCGGCGTGTAATGCGTGTTGATGATGAGCGTTCCACCGTTTGGCATGCCGCGCATGTAATCCCACCCCTTGACCATGGTGCCTTCGACGAGCACAACGATGTTGGGATGTTCGTTCTCGTAGGTCAGTTCGTTCTCGAGCACGCTGTCGCTCACACGGCAGTACTTGCGGGTTGGAGCATTGGTGCGGTCAGGATTGTCGACGTAGTTTTCCATCGCCTGGGAAAACTTGCCTTCCTTGCGCGCCGACGCGGAGACTGAATTGACGATGTCGCGGCCTTCTTTATCCATGATGATGCCGCGCGTCCAGACGGTGAGTTCCGTATAACTCATGATGACCTCGCTATCGGTTTTGCTAACAGATCTTTGTGGAAGCGGAAGACAACCCCTCCGCATTCTTTACTGCGTCCTCGCTTGCAAATGGTTTTGATTCGCTGGTATCGGATTCCAGCACTGCTACAAAATCGTTTCGTAACACGACAAACGGCGCACCCCGCGCGCCGTCCTGAAATTCCGCGATCGCCGCGAGCGCTGCCTTTTTACAGAGGCTCTCGACGTCGGCTCCGGTGAATCCTTCTGTCATTTCGGCAAATTCTTCGAACTTGATGTCGGCCGCCAGAGGAACTTTGTGCAGGCACAAACGCATAATCTCCGCGCGATCGGCCAAGCTCGGCTTGGGGAAACGCAGGATGTAGTCGAAGCGTCCGCTGCGCAATAGCGCCGGCTCGATCCGCTCCGGACGATTGGTCGCGGCCAGCAGAATCACGCCCTTCACGTCATGAAGGTTGTCAATCTCACGCAGAAGCTGGCTGAGAATGCGCTGATAAATATCGCTGCTGCCGAAATGATCGCCGGCAAACTTCGGAGCAATCGCATCGATCGTGTCGAAAAACAAAATGCAGGGCGCCGCACGCCGTGCTTTCTTGAAAACTTCACGCAGGGCCCGCTCGGATTCTCCGAGCCACTTGGAGTAGAGCTGGGGCCCGTCGATGGCAAACAGTGGAATCTGTTCCTCTCCCGCCAGCGCCCGCGCCATCGCGGTTTTCCCCGTGCCGGAGGGCCCGGCGAGCAGAATGCCGCGCGGCGGCGTCAGCCCAACTTGCTCGTAAATCTCGTCGTGAACGTGAGAGTGCTCGACGATGCTATGGAGGACATGCTTCACTTCATCGAGACCAGCCAGAGAAGCGAAAATCGACCCGCTCTTCTCAATAAAGAATTCTCGGGTCGCGCTGGGCTCAACTTCTTTCAATCCGGTAAGAAAATCTTCACGCGTCACCAACAGCGATTCCAGTTGGGCCGAGGTCTCTCCATCGCCCTGGAGCGGATATGCCGCCAGAAATCCGCGCAAAGCGTTCATGCCCACTTCCTGGCACAGGGCTTCGAGATCGGCGCCGACGAATCCATGAGAATGCTCGGCGATCTCGCGCAAGTCGACATCGTTTGCCAGCGGCATAGCGCGGGTGTGTATCCTGAGAATCTGCAAGCGCGCCTGCTGGTTGGGAACTCCAATTTCAATTTCGCGATCGAAGCGTCCCGGGCGGCGAAGCGCCGGATCGAGTACCTCAGGGATGTTGGTTGCGCCAATAACGATGACCTGCCCGCGAGCCACAAATCCATCCATCAGGCTGAGAAGCTGGGCAACTACGCGTTTCTCGACTTCGCCGGTGACTTCGGCGCGCTTGGGCGCGACCGCATCGATTTCATCGATAAACAGAATTGCAGGCGCATGCCGCGCCGCTTCCTCAAACACTTCGCGCAGCTTGGCCTCGCTCTCGCCATAGAACTTGCGCATGATCTCAGGGCCGTTGAGATGAATAAAGTGAACCCGGCTCTCGGCGGCAACGGCGCGAGCGAGCAAAGTTTTTCCGGTTCCGGGAGGGCCGTACAGCAGAACGCCCTTGGGCGCTAGAATTCCCAACCGCTCGAACACGCGCGAATACTTCAGCGGCAGTTCGACGATTTCGCGAACCCGCGCGACTTCCCTCTCTAGGCCGCCGATATCTTCATAAGAAACAGAAGGAGCCCGCGACACGGCCTGATCGCCTTCCACGACGCGAATATCGGTGCGCTTGCCAATCACCACGGCGCCGGAGGGAATTGTGCGCACGACTTGAAAGTTAATAGCCTTGGCAAAGGTCGGTACGCGGACCACATTGCCCGTCAATACCGGCACATCGATCAGGTCTTCTACGATTCGCTCGGGAGCGATGATGGCGGGCGCTGCGCCCACCCACATGGGAGAAAGACGAACGGCCACCGCGTCTTGCCTCTCGATCAGAGAAACCGTGACTTGCTCCTGCAATCCGGCGTTGCAGTTGCTTCGGCAGGTTCCATCGATCTGGATCATGCCTTCGTGGCTGTCGTCGGCGAGGTCTGCGCGACCCACGGCGACCGTGCCGCCGGTGATCTTCAATACATCTCCCGGCCTCGCTCCGATGCGCTGCAGGTCTGCCCGCGCCATGCGCACGATGGCATGGCCCACATCTTCCACGCGCGCTTCCGCGACGCGGAGCGTGAGAGTTGTCGTCGATGTCGAGGGCGTGTCGCTCATCGCAATCCGCAAGCCGATCTGATCGCCACTGTCTCTTCTATTGTCCATGTCGTCGCCATGGTCGCCGCACCGATGCGCATGCGCTTCAGCGATCTCTTCCCGCAGTTCGAGCAATTCAATGATCCCCAGTTTCGAAGCCGGAGGCCCACTTCCGCCGGCTTAGAACTTGTTCAGAACAATCTCTTCTACATCTTCCAAATGCCGCCACATGGCAGCGCTCGCGGCCTCGCTATCGCGCCGCTTGATTGCTGCCAGAATGCGCCGGTGGCCGGAGAGTGACTTTTGCGGTCGGCCGGCGACCTGCAACGAGCGCGCCCGCGTGTCGCGCAACTGCTCCATCAGAATGTCGATCACTTTCAGCACGACACTGTTATCCGACGCCAGCGCAACACTGTAATGAAAATCGGTGTCCTCATCGACGGCGGCGTCTCCCTGCTCTTGCTTCTCCTCCTGGCGCTGCAAAATCTCTTCCATTTCGGCGATCTCTTCGGGCGATGCATGCGTTGCAGCGCGGGCGGCCAGCGGCGGCTCCAGCATCTTGCGAAAATCGATCAACTCGCCCACGAGTTCCTTGCGCCGTTTCAAAGCGTTGGCAAACGGATTCGCCACCGACTCTACTGAAATTTCTTTCACGATGGTTCCGGTACCTTGCCGGGGTTCGACCATGCCGAGGAGTTCCAGACCGCGAATGGCGTCGCGAATTGAGCCGCGACTGACGCGCAGGGTATCGGCCAATTCGCGCTCGGAAGGAAGCCGGTCGCCTGGCTTGAGTTTCTTCAGAATGAGACGTTCGATCTGCTTGGCAACCTCTTCATAAACGCGGTTGCGGCGCACAACTTCGAAATCGGGTTTGGTCGGAGTTGCCATCAAAACAGGGAGTGGTCCGATAAGTGTACCAGCCGACCCAGTGAGTATACTCCGCCTGTCAAGCCAGCGGCACATCTGGAAAAAATTATTTTTTGGCCTGCAATTCGGGCTCCGGGGGCAGCATTTCATAGAGCGGACGTACCGGCGTCACCGCCGGATTTTCCTCGGCGACTGACACGGCGAAGATGCGGATTTTGTCGTTATCGGGGAGAGTCAGTGCTTTCGCGCCCGGGGGCAAGTCGAGCGGATAAACAAACAAATAAGAATACTTATAGGGGACATTCTCGCCCTGCGCATTGTGATGGTGATCGCAGTACCATGCCAGGTCGGCACGCTTGATAAAGCCGGGCGTGATGCCGATCATTTGGCCATAATCGTCGTGTGACGTATCTTTCGAACTCCACTGCCGATCGTCCCACTGGCCGATGAAGCCGCCCCAGTCTTCAACGTCGAGATCGATCTTCTTAGTTCCGACGGTAAAGGTTGCCCTTTGATCTCCATTGGCTGAAGCGGCGATCACGTATGCACGGTTGAAACGGCCTGCGGGAAGAGCGATCGCCTGGCCTCTGGCGATCAGAGCCTTGGGAGAACCAACTCCCGCCGGGCCGAGTTCCAACTTCACGTCATTAAACTTGATCTCGGCTGGGAGCATCTCGGCCGGGATCGCATTGCCATGGCCATCGAATCCTACCCTGGTTTTTTCTCCTTCGTGGCTCGTCACGCTGACGTCATAATGCAGCGGCACCGATTCTGACCTCACCGCAGCAACCTTCGTTCTTACTGGCGCCAGTTTCACGGCAAACGTCCGCGGCTGATATGCAGAAAAGGAGGTCACCAGCGTACCGTCCTCCACGTTCGCGGGTCCCACCGGTTGCTCCTGCCCATTTACTTCCCGCGCAGCTGATATAGACGAGGCAAATTGGATGCGAACATCTTTCTGCGGCCTGCCGTCAAGCTCGACCATCCGGACGATGATCTCATCGCTCAACTCGGCCTTTTTCAAAGCCAGCACTCGCACCCTGGAACTACTCACTTTCACCAGCGAGAATTTCGTTCCCAGCGCTCCAGCGTGCGCCGTAGTCTGAAACGCAATCAGCGGATCGTTCAATTCCTGCCCTTGCCAATCCGTCTGCCCATCGCGCCATCCTCCCGCATGTCCCGCGATCCCGTAAACAAATTCGTGATGCCCAATATCCTGAGTGCCCTGATCGGCGTATCCGCCGCGCGTGCCCGGCGTGCGAATCAAAGTCAGCCGGATGGTGTGATCGTTGGGTTTGTCGGATCCATTCTTGCAGTCGGTGAGAATGGTAGCCCCGAATTCGCCGGTCGCATCGGTCAAATCGATCCACTGATGCGACGGCACTTCGAACTTCTTGGGCTGCGCCGTCGGTCGCTCGATTGTGCCGATATCCCAGTTATAGGTCGCCATTTCGTTCGAAGCCGTCAGCGGAAACGTTGCCTTCAGATTCGACTCTTTCGTATTCCAGTCGATGGCGTTCGCAATCTCGACTCGTTTTCCAGCATCGCCCGCAGCCAGCCGGATCGTCTGCACAAATTTCGACCCTGCAGTCACGCGCGTGATTTCAACCGCCACCCGTGCCGGACCGTTCTCCGAAACGCGAAATTTCGCCGGACCATGCACGTACTCACGCGGCGCCGCTTGCTCTTGGTCCCAATCCATGTTCCACGCCGGCCACTGCGCCGGATTGTCATATGAGATCGCCAGTCGCGCCGGAGCGCTTAACAATTCTTTGCCAATCGACTTATCAAAAATGCTTTCAATGTCTCCCTGGTT
>JASHTD010000270.1 GCA_030040725.1 Candidatus Sulfotelmatobacter sp.
ACAGCTCATTCCCCCATGCAAAGCGGGATCACTTATGAGCAACTCGAATTCGGTCAGTGTCTTAATCCAGCCACTTGGGGAAATGCCGCCGGAGGCGGTCGTGTTCGGGGCGACCGAGGCGATGCATTCTTTGCGGGAGCGGCTCGCGAAAATCGCGGGTGCGAATGTCCCCGTCCTGATTCACGGCGAAAGCGGCACGGGCAAAGACATCATCGCGCGCATGATTCATGCCAATTCTCCCTGGAAGACCGGTCCCTGGGTGAAAGTGAATTGTCCGGCGATTCCCGGGACGCTGCTGGAAAGCGAATTATTCGGCTACGAGAAAGGAGCTTTCACCGGAGCTTACGGTACCAAGCCGGGCCGGGTCGAAATGGCTCACCGCGGCACGCTGTTTCTCGATGAAATTTCCGAACTCGATATGGTTTTGCAGTCGAAGCTGCTGCAGCTCTTGCAGGACGGCCAATTCTGCCGCATCGGCGCGCAGGAAGATAAGAAAGTCGAGGTCCGCGTGGTTTGCGCGACCAACCGGAAACTGGAAGAAGAGATCGTCAACGGCACATTCCGCTCCGATCTGTTTTATCGCATCAACGTTGTCAATCTGCACATTCCCGCGTTGCGTGATCGCGCCTCTGACATTCCTCAACTGGTTGGCTACTTCATCGATTATTACAATCGCAAGTTCAACGCTCGCGCCCCGCTGCCATCGGCGGAGTTGATGAAGGCACTGAGCAAACATCACTGGCCGGGCAATATCCGCGAGCTGGAAAATCTGATGAAGCGCTACGTGATTCTGGGCAGCGAGGAATCAATCACCGGCGATCTGCGCCCGCGAGAGCCGGATTTCTTCAGCGCCGACATTTCCGTCGAGGGTCCGGTCTCGTTAAAGAAGATCACGCGCCAGGCCGTCCGCGAGCTCGAGCGCAAAATCATCCTGAAAGTTCTGCAGCATCACCACTGGAACCGTAAGCACGCTGCTAAAGCGCTGAGCATCAGCTATCGCGCGCTGCTGTATAAGATTCGCGACGCTGGCCTGCCGTCGACACGAACCCCGAAGCATTCACCGCAAGTCGAAGTAAAAGAAACCGCCGCCGCCGACTAGATAGCCTCCCCTGGAGTCGGCCCAATTTCCTGCAGGTTCGGTTTTCGTAACAAAGTAAATTTTCCTCTTGGGAGGCTGGCCCATCCTTTCCCGAAATGGGGTTGGCGGGTGGCCTGGCCTTTCGCGCAGTTTTGCGAAAGGGTGGGAATTGCAATCGCGAAACCGAGACTCAAACCAAGAGGGTCGCAACCGAGCCGCCCCCTTTATCCCCTCAACTCCGACAGCGCCTTCTTGGCATCGCCATTGTTGGGATTGATTTTCAGCGCGCGTTCCAGTTGCTGCCGCGCCAGCGTGGGCTGGTTGGCTTTCTCGTACGCGAGTGCGAGGTGGTAGTGAACCGTCGCATCTTCGGCGCCGCCTTTTTTTTCGTTCAGCCGCAGTGATTCCTGAAACATGTCGATTGCCGATTGATACACGCCCTTCTGGTAATAGGCCCAGCCCAGCGTATCGGCGGCGTTGGGAGAATCGGGCATGCCGCGCCGCGCGGTTTGCGCCATGGCAAGCGCCACATCCACATTGCCGCCCTGCTGCAGCATTACGTAGGCAAGGTTGTTCGACGCCAGGGGATTGTTCGGCTGAACATTCAGCGCCTGCTGATACATGTTTTTCGCCTGGTCCCAGTTGCCCTGCGATTCGTACATCATGCCGGCAAGCAGATAGAAAGAAATTTCTTTGGGATGATCTTTGATCGATTGCTGATAGGTGGCCAGCGCCTGGCTCGCCGAACCCTCAGCCGCCTGCGTTTGTGCCAGCTTCATCAGCGCGTCGGAATTGTTTTTATCCAACTCAACCGACTTGTGGAAGGCGGTGTCGGCCTCAGCGAAATTTTTCTTCTCGAAAAACGCCGAACCGAGCAGATCATAGAACCCGCTGCTGTTCGGCGACTTTGCGATCTGTGCTTTGGCGGCCGCAATCGCCTGATCAGTCTGTTTCTCAGCCAGATAAGTGTTCATGAGGCCTTGCAACCCTTCGGTCGATGCCGGATCGTGATCGAGCGCCTGCTGATAGAACTTGATCGCGACGGCGTACTGTTTCTGCACTTGATGCAGGTTGCCCATGGCCACGTAGGGGGCGGGACTGGCCGGCGCGACTTCGGAAGCCTTGCGCATATCCTGCTCGGCCGCGGAGTACTTCTTGGTGTTCATTTCGGCGGTGGCCCGTGTCAGGTAACCATCGGGCAGATTGGGAGCGCTGCGGATGATTTCTTCGGCGGTTTGTGCGAGGCCGTCGAAGTCTCCCTGTTGCAACTCCATCGCTGCCAGCGACCGGTCCGCATCGGTGATATCGGGACGCAGGGTTACCGCCTGCCGTAGCTCCGCTTCCGCCTCCGCCTGGTTGTTCTGCGCTGCATAGGCCAGGCCTAACTGATAATGCGCCACCCCGTTGTTGGAATCGTTCCTAATTGCTTGCTGCAACGAGTCGACGGACCCGTTAATATCACCATTCCGCAGTTGAATTTCTCCGCGAAACACTAGCGCGTCGGCTTCGTGCGAATTGGTCTTCAGTATTCCGTCGTTCAGCTTGCCGGCTTCATCCAGACGGTTTTTCAGGATGAGCAGCTGAACATAGTTCTTGGTGACCTGCAGATCCTTCGGATGGTCTTTGTGCAGCGAACCATACTCGTCGGTGGCTTTATCGAGATCGCCTTCGGCAAAATAAAAATCGCCGAGCAGACGATAGCCTTCGGAATTATCCGGAAAGTCGGTCTTGGCCTGCTTTAGAAATGCCTCCGCTTCCGGCTTTTTGTTTTCCTGCACCAACAACCGGACGTAAGCGGCGTATGGAGCCGGATCCTTAGGATCGACCTCCAAAGCATGCTTGAATTGCTGTTCCGCTTCCGCAAATTGGTTTCGACCCTGATAGAAACCGCCCAGGGCAAGCTGAGCTGCCATCAGCTTTGGAGCCAGATCCACTGACTTTTTCAAGCTCGTCTCGGCCTGGTCGGGTTGATTAGCTCGCAGTTGTAACATCGCGAGATTCAAGTAGGATTCGGCACGGTTCGGTTCGGCCGCAACTGCTTTCTGCGTTTCCTGCAGTGCGAGATCCAAATTGCCTTGTGCTGCGTAAAGATTCGCCCAGGCCAAATGCGTATCGGCGCTGTCGGCCTGTTTTTCGTGCAACACATCGAGGTGCGGCTGTGCCTGCTTCAACTGGCGGGCGGAGATCAGCAGATTCGCGAGGTCGGCCTGTGCCGTGTAATTGTCGGGAGCGAGATCGACCGTCCGCGAAAGCTCCGCGTACGCGCGGTTGTAATCCTTCAGCTTGAGATAGGTTTCGCCCAGCTGGTAATGCGCCTCGGCGAATCGCGGATCGATCTGCACCGCGTTGGCATACTGAATCGCTGCCTCCCGCAGCTTGCCCTGATCCCGGTAACGGTTTCCGCTCTCCAGAAACCTTTGCTTACGAACATTGGGATCGCGGGTGCAACCGGTAAAGATGACAGGAATAAGAAGGGCGACGGCCAGAAAGCGTGGGGAAACAAAACGGCTCATGGATTCTCCGG
>JASHTD010000271.1 GCA_030040725.1 Candidatus Sulfotelmatobacter sp.
GCCGTAGGCCGTTGCGCTGCACACCGTTACCTGCGACAGATTGAAGATGAGCTGAACCAGCTTCAATTGCCGCGCCGGCCTCCAGTAAAACTGCACCAGAGTTTTCAAAAGGCCGATCAGCAACGTTTCCGGCAGGCCCAGCTCCAAAATGCAGAGAAGGGTCAACAGGAAATTCATTGACATCGTGCCTTCGATGCCCGGCAGGCTTACTTTGAGGGACGAGGCAAGTACCGCCGCGGCCAGATAACAGACAAACTTCGCAGGATCGGTCGATCGCCAGTAAATAACGGACGGAATGAGGCAGGCCAGGGCCGCCAGTCCCATGCAGGCGATATAGACACGTGTGCCGAGTTGTCGGGCGCCTGACATGAGAGATTCCTTAGATTTTTGCCCAAGCGGAACCCAAAGTCCGCGCAAAAGCGCCCTCCGCCGTTACCATCGTTTTTCCGGTTAAATCAACGAGATACAACCGATAATTGCAGGCCGGTTCAGGGAATTGACTTGCCACTAGTCCGGCAACTCGAAAATCTGGCGAGTCAAATTGTCCACTGCCCTGATCGATGCGACAGAATGTCCCAGTTGAATACTGCCGCGTCCGTCCAACTGCTTAATTTCTCAACACTTACATTTCCCACTTTGGAACCCAATCTGCACTTTCATGAACGGGCATAATCCGCCGTCATGGCGGATTCGCTTTCCTGTGTGGGGGGATATGAAAAGACTTCTAGCGCTTTTGCTGATCGTTAGCGCCACGCTGGCTTATGCGAACGATGCGAAATTGTCGCCCGAGCTGCGTGGCAATACATCGACTCAGCAGGTGCAAGTAATCGTGCAGTATGCGCCCGGAACCCAGGTGAGCTGCACCGGGTTGCTTGGTCTGGTCGATTGCCTGCTAAATGACATTGTGAATCTCGGGGGCACGATCCTCGGGCAGTTGCCAATCGTCAATGGGGTCGTGGCGGTGCTGGATGGCAACGGCATCCAGAGCCTGTCGAATCAGTCGAACGTCGTCTACATCAGCACCGACCGGCCGCTGACGTCGTCGGGATTCAGCGATCAAGCGGTAGCGGTGAATGCTCCTTTTGCCTGGCAGTCGAATCTTACTGGCGCGGGCATCGGCGTCGCCCTGATCGACAGCGGCGTGAGCAGCCATCCGGATCTTTACATGGGTATTCTGCCGCTCTCGCGCGTCGTGTACTCCCAATCTTTTGTTTCGGGAAATTCGAGCACCACGGATCAATTCGGCCACGGCACGCACGTCGCCGGACTCATCGCCGGAGATGGCCTCAGTTCGACCGGACCGCTCTTTACTCAAACGTTTACAGGAATTGCGCCCAGTGCGAGCATCGTCAACCTGCGGGTGCTCGATCAGAACGGCGAAGGTACCGATAGCCTGGTGATCGCCGCGATCAGTCAGGCTATCGCTCTGAAGTCGCGATACAACATTCGCGTGATCAATCTCTCCCTCGGCCGCGCGATCTATGAGAGCTATACGCTCGATCCTCTGTGCCAGGCCGCAGAACAGGCGTGGAAAAACGGCATCGTGGTGGTTGTGGCGGCCGGCAACAATGGCCGCTATCAACCGACCGACGGTTACGCCACAGTCACCTCGCCGGGCAACGATCCTTATGTGATTACGGTTGGCGCGATGAAGCCGATGGGCACGCCCACGCGCGTCGATGACCTGATCGCCAGCTACAGCTCGAAGGGACCAACGGATGTCGACGCGGTAGTGAAACCCGATATCGTCGCGCCCGGCAATTTGTTGATCTCGCTCGAAGCGCCGAACTCGACTTTGTTTTCGGAGTTTCCCGCTGATCAGGTGCCGTACAGTGACTACGTCCTGGGAGGAAGCAGCGCGATCTCTCCGACTTATTTCACGCTGAGCGGAACCAGTATGGCAACGGGCGTCGTCAGCGGAGTTGTGGCCGATCTTCTGCAAAAAAGTCCGAGCCTCACTCCGGATCAAGTCAAGGCCCGCTTGATGTTGACGGCGTACAAGACTTTTCCGCAAAGCAGCAGCACGACCGACCCGACCACCGGCATCACTTACACCGATCAGTATGATGTCTTCACGATCGGTGCCGGCTACGTCGACGTTCAGGCCGCATTGCAGAGCACCGCGGTCGCGAAAGGGACGGCGATGTCTCCTATCGCGACGTTCAACTCATCGACCGACCAGGTTTACATGGCGGACGATCCCTCGGCCGTGTGGAACACTTCGTCTACCTGGTCTAACACTGCCGTGTGGGGCGCGTCACAGTTCGTGACCGGCACCTCAGGGGCTGTTTCCAACGGCGCAAACGCTGCCAGCAGTAGCCAGTTGGCAGGCAACGAAGCTCTGTGGGGATCGGAAGCCCTTTGGGGTTCGGAAGCTTTATGGGGCAGCGAAGCACTCTGGGGAAGTGAAGCTCTCTGGGGAAGCGAAGCGCTGTGGGGCAGCGAAGCGCTCTGGGGAAGTGATTTCTCCGGCGGCGAAAACTAAGGAACGATTTCTAAGGTTGGATTCCTTAACTTTAAGGGTTTTAACTTTATTAAAGAGAGGGGCCCAGACTCTACAGGGAGCGGGCCCTTTTGCTTTTCTCGTTGTGCTCCGAGGACAAACACGTGGGGACAGCCGCCCTCGGCTGTCCAGTCGAGCGAAGCTCGACAGCACTCTCAAAGGCTACCAATCTTGGTCGCAGACGCTGCGTTGCCGTAAAATATTCCTGCGCGCCCGTAGCTCAACTGGATAGAGCATCTGCCTTCGGAGCAGAGGGTTGGGAGTTCGAGTCTCTCCGGGCGCACCAATCGGCCTGCGCTTTATTCCTCCTCCAGTTCTCTTAAATCCTGTCATTCCGACGCGTGAGCGCAGCGAACGAGGAGGAACCTGCTGTTCGCATGCGCTCAAGAGACTGCAGATCAAGAGCAGGTTCCTCAGCAGCGCTTTGCGCCGGTTCGGAATGACAACGGGAAAAACACAGGTGATCTACAAGGACGCTTAGAACGCTCCTCCACCGCCTCCGCCGAACCCTCCGCCGGAAAATCCTCCGCCTCCGCCAAAGCCGCCACCACCGCCCCATCCCGATCCCGTCGA
>JASHTD010000272.1 GCA_030040725.1 Candidatus Sulfotelmatobacter sp.
AACTGTTGCCGCCATGCCTGGGCGTGGCTCACGTAAATCTTGTAGCGTTCGAGATAATCCGACGATCCTAGATGCACCAGAACATCTCCCGCCGGATCGTTCACCCGGACTTTCACGTCGTCCAGATCGGAAAGGTCGACTTCGCTCAAATCCTGCGAGTAATGGGCTCCGCCGGAATCTAACTGTTGCACCAGATCGAGGTAGGCTTGCATACGCGGCGTGCGCGTCGAGAGCGGCTCGCCGGGATTCATTCCGAGAATTACAGGAAAGGAGTATTTGTGCTTCGAGCTCAGGTCCATCAACGTGCCGCTGGCATCAATCAGGAACATGTGCGGGCCGACCCGGGCAAAGGCGACCGGTGTGCGCTCGTGGATCTGCACCGCCAGCCGGTTCGGAACGAAGCGCATAACGCTAGCCGATTCGACCCAAGGAACCTGTTCAAGTTGCGCCTTCTGCTGCGCGAGCGGAATGAAAAAGATATTGCGACCAATGTCGGCGCCCATCACTTCCATGATCTGCGCCTTGGTTACATTGTGTGTGCCGGTCACCTCAATGTCATCGCTCGACTCCACGCGAAAGCGCCAAGAGTGCTGGCCGTAGTGGTAGAGGCCGGCAGCGCCCAATCCGAGTAGGCCCGCAATCCCGGCAGCGGCAACACCCCACAGCAGCCGATTGGCAGTCTTTTTGGGAAGTGAACTTCGACGCGCGGAGATGCGCTTTTGCGCGCGCAGAAAAGGAGACTCCTCGTCCACATCAAGATCGATCAAGCGCGCATCGTCAATGCGCGAATTTGCGATGCGCGAGCTGACGCTCTCCTCGCGCGCGTTCGCTGCGTGGGGTGGGTACAACTCTTCCTGCAAGATGGACGGTCCCGGTTTCCGCGCCATCAATTCAGGTCAGTTGTCGCTTGGAATCGCTGAGCATTCAAACTATAACTTTATTTTGAGGCGAGTGACGAAAAAATATTCCGGTTTTGCACAACAGGAATCGGAATAAACATCAGCGGGAAGGTTCGTTGGGAGAAATTCGCACAGGCGCAGAGAGCTTAACCTGAACGGCGCCTTTGGACGCGACTAGAACGAGTCTTGCCCGGAGATGTTCACCTGAACGGTAGGAATCTCGATCTTCGGAATATCAACGCGTGGCATTTCTACTCGCACCCGGGGACAACGTACTCTCATGCCTTCGAACAGTACAGGTTCCATGCGCGCCCGGGCGATTCGCGCTTCCATTCTTGCCCGGTTTGCTTCCATACGAGCCATTGCCGCTTCCCGCCGGGCTGAGATCGCCTCAAGTTCTGAGAACTGACCCTGCGCATGAGCCATCCTGCTCTGCAGGCGAGCGACTGCGCTTTGCACGTGGCATGAGGACGATTCGCTATGCGCCGCAGTCATTTCGGCCTTGGCAAGAAACCATTCGGCGCGTCCCGCTGCCAACGCCAAAACCGGGCTGGTGCTAGCTTCAATTCGGCTTGCGATCCGCTCGGCACAGCGATGTGCCCACGCTGCCCCGCCGTCGTGGTAAATGCCGTTCAACCCCAATGCGAGAACGCCAGCCGTTAACCATCCCCAGGCTTGTGTCGAGTTAGATTTCATGGCCTTAACCCCTTATGTATCAATAGACGAAGGGTGTTTTGTTTGGTTAGCAAGGAAAGATACGAAGGGAAAAGCCGTCGAGTTCCCAAGTTGCTGAGGATAAAATGCCAGCAACTACTCCAGCCGTTTTCGCGACAGCATCGCCGCGGTTTCCCACTGCGCTTCCAGGCGAATGATTCGCCGATCGTGCTCGCGGACCTCCTGCGCCAAATCCTTGAGTTCCTGCGACGTGCGGCGCAAATCGTCCGCCAGTTTCAGGGCCGTTTGCACGGCCGCAGCGGCCTCGGTAAACACGCTCATGCCGGATCCTTCGCCGGAAACATCTCCGCCGGAACCATCTTGCGCCGTGCCCGCAGTTCGTCCAGAATTTTCTGAGTTTCGTCCAGGTCTCGACGCACACTGGCGCGCGTTGCCGCCACTTCTTTGCGCAGAAGTGCAGTCAACTCGGCAAGCGCGGCCTCTTCATCTCCCACACGTTGCTCACAGCGGGTTCGCACCAGTTCCGCTACGCTTACGCCGGACTTCCGCGCTTCTTTGCGCAGCCAATCCCGGAATGCGGGAGTCGTTAGAACTTGTAGTCGTGCAGTTTTCATAAGATCGGGCGTCTAAATATGAGCATACGCATGCTCATGCTAATTCTATCATGGGGTCTCGGCTGCAACGAACGATTCTGCTTTCAACGATTCCAGAATCATCGGCCCCAGCTGTGAAACGCTGCCGGCCCCAAGCGTCAGAATCATGTCACCTCCTTGCGCGGCCTTCGCGGCCGACGCGGCTGCGTCAGCGAACGTGGAGACGTAATTCACGTCCTGCCCCGATTTTTCTCGAATGCTTTGCGCCAGCGTCTCCCCACTGATCCCCTCGATCGGTTTCTCACTTGCGGCATAAATATCGAGCACGAACAACGAATCGGCGTCGCTAAACGCTGTCGTAAACTCTTCCATTAGATCGCGCGTGCGGGTATAGCGGTGTGGCTGAAAGATGACATGAATCTTGCGAAAACTGCACCGCCGTGCTGCCGCCAAGGTTGCCTTAATCTCAGTAGGATGATGCCCGTAATCATCGATCACACTAACGCCCGCAACGCGTCCGCGCAGCTGAAACCGCCGATCCACTCCGCGGAATTGGTCGAGGGCTGATCGAATCGCCTCCACCTGAATATCGAGTCCTATGCCTACCGCAATTGCAGCCGTGGCGTTCAAAACGTTGTGGATTCCTGGTACGTGCAATGTGAACTCACCCAGATCTTTTTTCTGATAGCTCACTCGAAAACGACTCAGGGGTTGGCCTTCATTGTTGGGACTAGCGGCAGATGAATTTTTTGCCAGCTTGATCCAGAAATCCGATCCGCGCTTCGTGCCATACGTAACGGTTCTCCGCTGCACCTCGGGCAGTAACCGGCGAAGCAACGGGTCGTCGTTGCACGCCACAATCATCCCATAGAACGGCACGCGATCCATAAATTCGAGAAAGGTTTTCTTCACGTCGCGCATGTTGCGGTAGCAATCCATGTGTTCGCGGTCGATGTTAGTGACCACCGACAGAATCGGTGACAGCTTCAGAAACGACCGGTCGCTCTCATCCGCCTCGGCCACAAGATATTGTGATTTGCCCAACCGCGCGTTCGATCCCATTGCGCCTACGCGCCCGCCCACTACAACTGTAGGATCGAGACCGCCTCCAGCAAGAACGGCGGCGACCATTGAGGTCGTGGTCGTTTTGCCATGCATTCCAGCGACCGCGATCCCATATTTCAGGCGCATCAGTTCGGCCAGCATTTCCGCGCGCTGAATAACCGGGATGTGCAGTCGATGGGCCTCCACTACTTCAGGATTTTCCCCAGCAATCGCCGAACTGGTCACGACAACTTCTGCGCCCTTTATGTTCTCGGCGCGATGGCCCTCGAATATCACCGCGCCCAGACCTGCCAATCGCTGGGTAACCGGAGAACTTTTCAGATCGGATCCCGAAACTTTGTAACCGAGATTCAGCAAGACTTCGGCGATACCGCTCATGCCGATGCCCCCGATTCCGACGAAATGTACTTGCTGAATTTTGGCAAACATACTTACTTATACGGTCATTCTCGCTCTCGCCGCTGTCATTCTGAGCGTAGCCGATGCTTCGCACAAGCGAAGCATTGGCGCAGTCGAAGAATCCCTCTCAGAACAAGAGCACCACAGATTGTTTCGGGAGCCCTCTCCACCGTGCTCGAAGCACCCCTCACTCCCACACTGAACTGTGCCGCCGCACCCACCAGCACGCCGGGTTGCCTGCATGCGGGAAAATCGAACGAGCGCAAGGTTGCTGAAAGCTCCCCAGAAAATCGTATTCGGCCTTGTTGCCCTTTAGAGGGGTAGCGAGGAATTGGTCAACCTCTATCGAACTGAATGCCGTCCCTCGCGCAATCCGAATCCGCAGCACAATCCAGTCTCCGCAATAAACCAGTATCAAGAAGATCAGGAGCGCAGCGGCCGCCTGACCGAGATATTTTTTCCAAGACCGCATTGTGCAAGTCCGTTCCGCGATTGAGACAAAGCTTACGACACACCCGCGCTCGACTGAACCGCTTCCTCGAACCCCGCAATCTTCGCGGCCAGCGCAGCTATATCGCGGGCCGCATTGGGATGAGCCAGGCTGCGAGCGGCCTGGCTCATGCGCGACAATTGAGCCGTGTCGCCGAGCAATGCTGAAATTGTCTCCGCTAACCAGACTCCTTCCAGTTTCGATTCCTCAACCACCACTGCTGCACCTACTCGATGCAGAGCCTCGGCGTTCACTCGCTGATGGTCATCGGCTGCCTTGGGAAACGGCACAAAGATGGCGGGTTTCCCTGCCGCTGTGATCTCCGCCACAGTGCTCGCCCCCGACCGGCAAACAATAAGGTCGCAGCGCGCGAAGACTGCCGGCATATCTTCGATGAACTTGAAAACTTCAGCCGATTCATCGCCCGACGCCGTGAACCAGTTATACGCCAACAGCGCGTCATGATAGTCACGCTCTCCGGTCTGATGGATGATGTGGATTCCCGGCGCCTGCCGCCGCAACTCCGGTAGGCAGCGAATCATGGCTTCATTGATCGCATGCGCGCCCTGGCTCCCACCAAAGACCAGCAATGTCGGCCTTCCTCCGCGCTTGGCCGGAATCTCGAAAAAAGCCTGCCGCACCGGCACGCCGGTCACTTCCGCGTGACGAAAATACTTCGCTGTATCTTCGAAGTGCACTGCCGCGGCGCTCACAAATCGCGCAACTATGCGATTGGCGAATCCCGGCACCACATTGGGTTCAAACGCCAGCGCGGGAATGTGTTTGATCACCGCTGACAACATCGCCGGCCCTGAAGCGTATCCGCCCACACCTATGACTACATCGGGTGCGAATTCATTGAGGATGCTTCCTGCCTGCCAAACCGCGCGCGGCAGATCGAACACAGTCTTTGCCCGAGTAACGAGGCTCACGTTTTTCAGTGCGCCCACCCGCACCAACCGCAGCGGATAGCCGGCTGTAGGCACCAGGCGGTTCTCGATTCCGCGAGCGGTGCCGATGAACAGCACTTCCGCTGCATACTCTGTTTTGAGTTCCTTGGCGATCGCCAGCGCGGGAATGACGTGCCCACCCGTCCCACCGCCCGCCAGAATGGCTCGCATGAGGTGACTATATCTCAGCGCGGAGGAAAACACGCCGGCGTTCGAAATTGCCGATCGCCGATTTTCAGTTTCTGATTGAAACTTGGGTCTCGATTTTCAATCGGAAATTGAAAATTGGACGATTGGCAATGCGTTCAATCCGCCTGCTTCGTAATATTGAGCAGCACGCCGATGCACGCCAGCGTCACAAACAGCGACGACCCTCCATAAGAAACCAGCGGCAGCGGAATTCCTTTGGTCGGCATCATCCCTAACACAACGCTGATGTTAATGAAGGCCTGAAGGACGACCATGCTGGTAATTCCCACGGCCAAATATCGTCCGAACGGGTCTCCCGTGCGCCACGAAGCCCGCATCCCGCGCCACAGGAAAATAGCAAATAGCGCCACCACAAACATTGCACCCAGAAGCCCGAGCTCTTCTGCCGTCACCGCGAAAATAAAATCCGTATGCGGTTCCGGCAGATAAAACAACTTCTGCTTGCCTTCCATCAGTCCTACGCCGGTCACGCCACCCGTACCGACGGCGATCAGCGACTGAATGATGTGGAACCCCGCCCTCTGCCGGTCGGCATAGGGATTCATAAATGCCAGCAGACGGTCGCGGCGCCAGCTTACGTGAAAAATCAAAAAGTAAAGGGGCACGAGCGCCGCCCCAGATGCGTAAGCAAAATACCGCGTCCGCATTCCCGCGGCGTACAAGATGCATGCCGCAATGCCGGCGCAGGCGATCGCAGTCCCCAGATCGGGCTGCAAAACAATGAGGCCAAGCAACGCGACGATCGGAATCGCCGCTGGAATCAGCGTATCGCGCAAGTCGTCCATCGACTTGGCGCGTGATTCGAGGAAGTATGCAAGAAACAGAATCAGTACCGGCTTCGCCAATTCGGAAGGTTGGAAGGAAAAACCGCCAGCGTGAATCCAGCGATGAGTGTTATGCGAGCGGTCGAGAAAGAAAACCGAGATCAGCAGCAGGGTTGTGATACCCAGGAAAGAAAACACCACCGCGGGATGCTTGTAGCAACGATAGTCGATGCGCATCGCCACCACCATCGCGACCAGTCCCGCTCCCGCCCAGATCAACTGCTTGAAAAGAAAGGCGTAGGGTGAACCGAACCGCTCACGCGCCATCACCGCCGAGGCAGAAAAAACCATAACCAGCCCGAGAAACACCAACAGCATGGTCACGGTGAACAGCCAGCGATCGACACTTACCCGCTTCGCCATGGGAAATTTATTTCAACACGGGAATCGGAAGAGACAGAGAAGGAATTGATGATTATTGATTACTGATTGTTGATTGTCTTGGTACGGGGAAGACTTTCTTCACACGGCAACTCACTCGATCATGCAACTTTCACATCGTCGCGGCCTGATTGCTCGGCAAGGTTTGAGCAAGCCCTCTGACAATTTCCTTGAATACCTGCCCGCGATGCTCGTAGCTCTTGAACTGGTCGAAGCTCGCGCATGCGGGAGCCAGCAACACCACATCTCCTGGTTGTGCCAATGCGCTCGCTTTGCGGATCGCATTCTCCAGCGTTTCGGCGCGGAGAATTTCCGGTCCACCGGATTTTGGGGAAATGATTTGTGACTCGATCTTCGCCGCAGCCGCGCCGATGGTGTACACGCGCTTCACGCGTTTTCGCAGCAGATCGTCGAGCACACTGTAGTCACTGCCTTTATCCTTGCCGCCCAGGATGAGGTGAATGTTGGCGGGAAACGACTCCAACGCTTTCATCGTCGCATCAACGTTGGTGGCTTTTGAGTCGTTGTAATAATCCACGCCGCCGATCGTTGCCACAAATTCCAGACGATGCTCCACCGCCTTGAAGTTGCGAACCGCTTCCCGAATCTTTTCCGGAGCGCAGCCCATCAGAACACCGGCGCAAACCGCAGCCAGCACATTCTCCAAGTTGTGCGCGCCTTTGAGAGGAATTTCGGAAAGCTCCATGATTTCGCGCTGCTCGGCTTTCCGACGGAACAAAATCTTTCCCTCGTGTACCCACGCACCTTGTCTTACTTCGTTTTGCCGGCTGAACCAGAAAACTTCCGCCTGGGTCCGCTGGGCCATGGCAGCGCAGGTTGCATCATCCGCGTTCAGAACGGCGAAGTCATTCGGACTCTGATTTTCGAAAATGCGCGCCTTGGCATTCGCATAGATTTCGAGCGTCTTGTGCCGGTCCAGATGATCGGGCGTCACATTCAACACAACAGCAATTTTCGGATGGAACGCCTGAATGGTTTCCAGCTGAAAGCTGGACACTTCGAGCACGATTGCGGTCTCCGAAACCGCTCTTTGCGCCAGCGAGATCGCGGGCGTGCCAATGTTGCCCCCGACGAGCGTGGGCAATCCGGCGGCCGTCAAAATCTCGCCGGTGAGCGTTGTAGTCGTAGTCTTGCCGTTCGATCCGGTGATCGCCACGATGGGTCCACGCAAAAACTGTGCGGCCAACTCGATCTCGCCAATCACAACTTCTCCCAGTGAGCGCGCCTGCTGCAGCAGCGGCGCATCCACGGGCACTCCCGGGCTTACCACAATTAGGTCCTGCTCGCGAAAGGTTCGTTCGCCATGACCTCCGGTTTCGACCGTGATTCCGTGATCCAGAAGCACCGGAATTTCATTGCGCAATTCATCGCCGCTTTTCGTATCGGACGCAGTGACGCGGGCACCATGCGCCTTGAGGAACAACGCCGACGCCACCCCTGACTTTCCAAGTCCTACAACCAGCACGCGTTTATCTTTGAGTTCCATTGCCATGGCCGATTTTCGACTCAATTTCCGATTATGTCCTCACTCGGCAATTGGAAGTTGGCAATCGGAAATCTACCTTAACTTCAGCGTGGTGAGCGCGAATAACGCAAACACCAGAGAGGCGATCCAGAAACGCACAATAATCTTCGACTCCGACCACCCCATCAACTCGAAGTGATGATGGATTGGCGCCATTTTGAAAATACGCTTCTTGCGCAGCTTGTACGACCCTACCTGCAGAATCACCGAAACTGCCTCGATCACAAAGACTCCGCCGATAAACGGCAGCAGGAGTTCCTGCTTGATCATGACCGCGACGGTCCCGATCGCACCGCCCAGGGCCAGCGACCCCACATCGCCCATGAAGACTTCGGCGGGATGCGCGTTATACCAGAGAAATCCAATCGACGAGCCCACCATGGCTCCGCCAAAAATCGTCAACTCCCCGACTTGCGGCATCTTAGGGATCTCAAGATAGGTTGCGAACGTCGCGTGTCCGCTCACGTAAGTCAGAACCGTGAGGGCCCCCGCTGCAATCACCGTGCAGCCAATCGCCAGCCCGTCCAGTCCGTCGGTAAGGTTCACTGCGTTGCTCGAGCCCACGATGACCAGCGCCACGAAGGCAATAAAGGGAAGGAACGCCAGAGGCCACAGATGCGGTGAGTGCTCGAGGCTCTGCACCACCAGATCGGGATGGAATTGCTTAAAAAACGGAACGATCAGTCGCGTGGAATAGATTCCGCGGGTCTGCATCGCGATCAGCAGCACAGATATCACGACGCTGGTCGCGACCTGCAGCCCCAGCTTCGCGCGGCCCGTCAGGCCAAGGTTCCTGCGATGCGTGACCTTGGTGTAATCGTCGGTGAATCCAATGGCCGCGAAGGCGCATGTGGCAAAGACGGCAATCCACACGAATCGATTACTCAGGTCGGCCCACAGCAATGTCGGCACCACGATGGCGATCGCAATCAGCAGGCCGCCCATGGTCGGCGTTCCTGCCTTTTTCTGATGTGCCTTTGGCCCTTCTTCGCGAATGAATTGTCCGATCTGGAATTCGCGCAGGCGCTTGATCACGAGCGGCCCGACAATCAGCGCGGTGAACAGCGCGGTGAGACTTGAGAACGCAGTGCGAAACGTCAGGTAGCGGAAAATGCGGAAGGGCGGCACGAAGTGCTGCAACTTCAGGTACAACAGCCAATAGAGCAATCAGCCTCCGTCCGGCATGAATTTTAACTCTTGCGTTCGACCTGCGCCTGCCAGGTTTCCAGCGCCTTTTCCAGTTTCACGCCGCGTGAAGCTTTCAAAAGCACTGCGTCACCCTCTCGCGCCTCGCGGCGCAGCCATTCGCCGGCTTCTTCCGCCGATCCGACAAATTCCGCTCGAATTCCCGCTTGTTTCGCCGCCTCAACCGCTGCCTGCGCCAGGCCGCGAACTCCCAGCAACACATCGATTTTCCTGCCGGCAATATATCGGCCCGCGTCACGATGCATCTCCTCGCCCGCCGGCCCGAGTTCCAGCATTTCACCGGCGACAACGACGTGCCGCTTGCCCGGCATTCCGGCAAGAGCATCCACCATCGCTTTCAGAGCCTTTGGATTGGAATTGTAACAATCGTTAATCACCGTGACGTTATCCACTTGAAGAACCTGGCCGCGCTTCTCTGTGGCAACAAGTGCCGCCAGGGCTCGGACTGCTTCGGAGGGTTTAAGGCCTCGCTCCACCCCCACCGCAACCGCAGCCAGCGCGTTCAACACATTGTGCTCGCCGACCAGGGGTAGCTGTGCATGATCACGCGAGCTTCCGATCACCACGTCGAACTCGGTGCCACTCGATCCGTTCGATCGGATGTTCTCCGCCCGCACGTCAGCGCCGGCGCGTGTTCCGAACATCACGACTTTACCTTTGAAGTTGCGGCCAAACTGTGAAACATATTCATCATCCGCATTCAGGATGGCAGTTCCATTCGTGGGCAACGATTCGACCAGTTCATACTTTGCACGGGCAATTCCGGCAAGCGAATCAAAAAATTCGAGATGTACTGCTGCGACGTTTGTAACCACGCCAGTCTCTGGTTGCGCGATCTTTGCCAATGCGCGAATCTCTCCAGCGTGCGACATGCCCATTTCGATCACCGCCACGTCATACTCCGGCTCAAGTTTGAGTAGCATCAGCGGCAGTCCAAAATGATTGTTAAAGTTGCCTTCCGATTTCAGAACGCGAAAGCGCGAGCCGAGCACGTGGGCGATAGCTTCCTTGGTGGTCGTTTTGCCGACTGACCCGGTTACGCCGACTAGCGGCTTGCCCCAGAGTTTTCGCACGGCTGTGGCAAGAGTCTGCAAAGCGATCAAGGTGTCTTCCACCGCCAATAATCGCGCGCGGTTGGCATACCGGCCTAGCTGATCCTTGCGCACAACTGCGCCCGCCGCACCCTTTTCTAAAACCTGCTCGACAAAGTCGTGCCCATCGAAACGTTCGCCTTTTACCGCGAAGAAAAGCTGGCCCGAAGCAATTGTGCGCGAGTCGATCGAATACCCCTGAGCTACACTTTGCTGCGAAAAATCCCCGGTGGCGGAAATAAACTCCGCAATCCTGGCCAGCGACAGCCTCATCGCGCCTCTCCAGCATCAGTGGAATTGCAATCGAATCCCACAGCGTGCAGCGCCTCACGCGCTACTTCCACATCGTCAAACGGAATCGGGCCTTCTCGCGTGATCTGCATTTTTTCGTGGCCTTTGCCCGCCAGCAGCACAATGTCTCCGGGTTGCGCTGCGGCGATTGCGAGAGCGATGGCTTTCCGGCGGTCAGGCTCGATGCTGTACTTCACTCCCGTCTTCTGCAGACCGACGACGGCATCATTAATGATTGCGAGCGGGTCTTCGCTTCGCGGATTATCCGAAGTAAGGACGACGAAATCGCTGCCTCGCCCAGCAGCCTCGCCCATCATAGGACGCTTTTTTCGGTCGCGGTCTCCCCCACATCCAAATACGGTCATGACCTTGCCTCCGCTTCCACTCGTGGAAACGAACTCACGGGCAAGAGCAGTAAGATTCCGCAAAGCGTCGTCCGTGTGCGCGTAATCGACAACTACGGTGAAAGGCTGGCCGCAATCGACGCACTCGAAGCGTCCTGGAACCGAATTCAGTTGATCGATTCCCTGAGCAATCGCTTCCTCCAGACATCCCCGCGCATAGGCCGCTCCTGCAGCCGCGAGAATGTTGTAGACATTTACCCGCCCGATCAACCGAGAAAAGACGGGTATTTTCGCGGTGGGAGTCACCAGATCTAACCGCGTTCCCCGTGGAGTGATTTCAACGTTGGAAGCGTATAGATCTCCACGGTCCCATCCATACTTCAGCACCACCGAACCTTTCTTGCTGCTGAAGTCTGCCAGCTTCGCTCCGGATTCGTCGTCAATGTTAGTAACAACGGCTCGCGGGGCATCCGTGCCGCAACCTTCAAAGAGCACTCGCTTGGCTGCAAAATAATCTTCCATCGTGCCGTGGTAATCGAGATGATCGCGCGTCAGGTTGGTGAATACCGCTACATCAAAGGGAACACCGAACACGCGCTCCTGCGCCAGGGCGTGCGACGAAACCTCCATCACGGCCTCGGTGGCCCCATTCTCCAGCGCTTCCCTGAAAATGCGGTTGAGATCCAGCGCCTCGGGAGTCGTATGCGGCGCGGGCAAGGTTTTCCCTGCCACGTGATATT
>JASHTD010000273.1 GCA_030040725.1 Candidatus Sulfotelmatobacter sp.
TGTTCACCGCTGGTGGCCGCGGTTGCATCCATGGATGCCGACAATCGTAGAACGGCGTTAGTCAAGGGATCCTTCTCGCTGTAGGTCATTCGCCCTGCTTCCAAGGTCGCGCCCATTTACCATGTCTCCATGCCCCCGGCCAAGTCATCTTTTCCGAGCATAACAATCTCCCCACGGGGAGTTAGCCGCCTCAAAGGCGGCCACGTCTGGGTCTATCGCTCCGACATTGTATCTACAGATCCCGCCCCTCCAGGCTCGCTCGTCACGGTTTGCGACCCGCGCGGCAAGGCCCTTGGCACGGCGCTTTACTCCAGCTCTTCGCAAATCGCAGTGAGGATGATTTCGCACGATCCCGTTGCCGATTTTCCGGCGCTGCTCCGCCGGCGAATCGCCGAGGCCATCTCTTATCGAGAGCAGGTCGTTCATGACACAAATGCTTATCGCTTGATCTTCAGCGAAGCCGACTTTCTTCCCGGCCTCATCATCGATCGTTACAACGACATTCTTTCCGTGCAGATTCTCACGCAGGCGATGGATGCCGCGCCGGTACGAGACACGGTGATCTCCGCGTTAAGCCAGCGGCTGAATCCAGCCTCAATCGTTGAACGCGTCGAACCACGCGTCCGCCAGCTGGAAGAATTGCCGCCGCGCCGATCCGGCTTACTGCAAGGCGAAAAAACGTCGACCATCTTCACCATGAACGGAGTGCAATTTCATTTCGATGCGCTGGAAGGGCAAAAGACCGGCGCGTTTTTGGACCAGCGGGAAAACTACGCGGCAGCGGCTCAATATGCCTACGGCGAAGCACTGGACGTCTTCTGTTATCAGGGCGGATTTGCGCTTCATCTCGCCCCACAGTGTTCGCAGGTAACAGCGGTCGACAGCTCGCGCCCGGCGCTCGAAATTGCAGACCGCAATGCCGCGCTGAATCGATCGTTGATCGAACGGGGGTTAAAGAAGAACGAGATCGAGTGGATTGAAGCCAATGCCTTTGACTTGCTGAAGGATTACGCCGCCGCAGGCAATCAATACGACACCGTCGTACTCGATCCGCCTGCCTTCGCCAAGACTAAGCACGACTTGCACTCCGCCGTGCGTGGGTATAAGGAGATTAATCTGCGGGCGCTGAAAATGCTGCGGCCGGGTGGAACGCTGGTGACCTGTTCCTGCTCCTACCACGTCAGCCAAGCCGATTTCCTGGAAATGCTTGGTACAGCCGCCCTTGACGCCCACCGTACCCTGCGATTAATCGGGGTGCGCGGTCAGGCAAAAGACCATCCAATCCTGCTCAACGTGCCAGAAACCGCCTATTTGAAATGCGTCATTGCAATCGTAATGCATTGAAAACACTAATTGCAATATACTTGGCAATGCACTTGACAATAATACGCTCATATTTTATGCTTCTTTACGACTAATTACGGCATCGAATGTAGTGACTCGCAATGAGCGATGTGCGTAGATGAAATTCTCGCCCAGTCTCAGCAGTCACCATCTCAAGCCTAAAAAATTTCTGAAGGAGGATTTACCATGACCGTTCTTACACGTTGGGAGCCATTCCGTGAGTTTGCCACGCTGCAGGATCGCATGAACCGCTTGTTCCGCGAGACCTACAACGAAGGCGGCAAGGATGAATCCCTTGCAACATCCAGCTTTGCCCCAGCCGTTGATGTCTACGAAGACGAGCACAATGTCACCCTGAAGGTCGAAGTGCCCGGAATCGATGAGAAAGACATCGATATCCGTCTGGAAAACAACACCCTCACCGTTCACGGCGAGCGCAAGATCGAGAAGGAAGAGAAAGAAGAGAATTACCGCCGCGTCGAGCGGCAGTATGGCAGCTTCACTCGTACTTTCAGCCTTCCCACCACGGTCGATGCAGAGCATGTGACGGCAAACTACGACAAGGGCGTTCTGCGGATCACCTTGCCGAAGAAAGCCGAAGCCAAGCCGAAGCAGATCAAGGTCAGTGTTGGCGGCGCCAAGGCCGAGAAGACCCTGGAAGCCAAGGGTCCCAGCAAAGCTGCGTAATTGTGGAAGAGCGGCGCTTCAGCGCCGCGTTAAGCAAGGAGTTGATGCAGCTTTAGCCCCTGTGGAACGGGAGGCGGCAGAGGTGACCGCCTCCCATCATTTTGAAATCATCCATATTGTCATCCTGAGCGAGGCGAAGGACCTGTGCATTTCCTATCTGCATCATAATTGCAGAGATTCTTCGCTTCGCTCAGAATGACAGGGTGAAGGCCGAAGAGCGGGGAGCATATGACACAGTTCATCGGCTGGCCGTCGTCCAATGGAATCGCGGCGATCAGCATCTTCGGCGCTGCTGTGGCGTTCGTTACTTCCACAGTGCAGCAGGTCATTCAACGTAGAGACACCAGGAACGAGCGGCAATTTCAAGCCGTGCACAGAGTGATCGAGTGGGTCGTCGCGCGGGAGATGGTGCATGGTCAAGCGTACGTAGACAAACAGGCCGCTGCCATCTTCGAACTGCGCAACTTCCCCCGCTACTACGATTTTACAGAGCGCATGCTAACCAGGCTGAGGCAGAAGTGGGAGGCCCTCCTCCCCGATCCGGCGGTGGAGGTGCTAATCGAGGAAATCGACCTCACGCTGAGGCACATTCGGCAAAAAAAATAGGCCAATCAGCTACAAAATTATAAAATTTCTCAATCGCTAAATGGAGTCTCCCATGCCCATTCGTTGGGACAAATTCACAGTGAAAGCGCAAGAAGCGGTACAGCGTGCGAGTCAGCTTGCTTCCGAGCATGGCAATCCCGAGTTGCAGCCGGTTCATCTTCTTGCCGCTCTGCTCGAAGATAAAGAAGGCATCGTCCCCCCTGTGCTCGAAAAAATTGGCATCGGCCCGCAAGCCATTCTCAGCGAGGTTTACCGCGAAATTGAGAAGTTGCCCAAAGTTTCGGGTGAGGCGTCGCAGGCCGCGCTTTCGAACGCCGTAAACAAGCTGTTGGAGCAGGCATTCAAGGAATCGTCGAACTTCAAAGATGAGTACGTCTCGACCGAGCATCTGCTTCTTGCGATCACGCACCTGAAACAGGACGCGGCTGCGAAGCTTCTCACGCAGCACGGGGCGACGTATGACGCAATTCTGAAAGCTTTGACCGCAGTTCGCGGATCGCAGAAAGTCACCGACCAGAACCCCGAAGCCAAGTATCAGGCACTCGAGCGCTATGCGCGCGATCTCACTGAGCAGGCACGCCGCGGCAAACTCGACCCCGTCATCGGCCGCGACGAAGAAATTCGCCGCGTGGTTCAGGTTCTCTCGCGCCGCACGAAGAATAATCCCGTGCTCATCGGGGAG
>JASHTD010000274.1 GCA_030040725.1 Candidatus Sulfotelmatobacter sp.
AAACGTAGGCTTTCATAGGAATAAAGGAATTATACGGCAGGAGCTTTTACCAGCCCTCGCATCTAGCACAGCCTAGCGAGCTGTTGTTCGAGGTCTTTGAGGGCCTGTTCGAGGATGTTTCTATAGCGAGGATTTTCGGTTGAATGAATCTGCTGTAAAGTCCGGCTGCGCGCGAGTTGCAAGGCCTCTTTGCGCGATTGGAGACCTCGTTCCTGCGTGCTCAGATGGTGCTTCGGTTCGGCCGCCGATCTCGCATCGTCTTGCTGCGACTCAATCGATTTGCTCTCCCAGCCTCGGGCCACGCTTTCATTATAGGCGAGTATATGGTCAAGACACGCAACTGGCGCGGCATTCGTCTCCCGGACTGGGGATGTTTTGTGACCCACCAAACGGAGTGGCGGGTTCGGACCCCAAGTCTGGCAGGGTAGTGGCTAAATTCAAATTCAGCCACTACCTCTGGCAGAGAAAATACAACTCGACTTGCATACATGGGTATAATGTCACGCAGTGGAATGTGTTCGCGGTTCTTGCTGAGGGGGAAGGAACCGTTGCGATGTGTGAGGCCCCCCTTGCAGTTATTGCAGTTCGATGTCGACCTCCAGAGGAATGCGGCACTCCTGGGAATAGCCGACGCCGTTTGCCCCCGCCAAGATTCTAACCAACTGTTCGCCGCAATCACCCCGTATCTGCAGACTATTCTCTCCTTCGACTTTCTGAACGTCGCCCTGGTCGACCCCCTTCGCGAGACTCTGACCGCAAATCTTTGGGAGATATCCAGCGGGTCATTCCGTCTGCTTCAATTCTGCCAAGAATCAGTGGCCCGCGCCGTCTGGAAGAGCCAGAACGCCATCTGCGTTGATGACTTAGCAAGAGACAAGCAAACCGCGGCCGGACTGCCGTGGCTGCGCCAGTTCGAGATTCGCACGTATTGTGTCCTTCCCCTGTCGAATTTCCAGAGCAAACTGGGCGCGCTGGGTTTTGGCAGCAAACAGCCGCACGCATTTGCCGAGCAGGATTTCCAGTTTCTCCAGCGTGTTACCGAGATGCTCGCTCTTTCTGCCGATGAAACGCTATCGGAGACCAGCCTCATAGCGGAGATCGGGAAGCTCCGGTTGCTGTTTGAAATCGCTCGTTCGGCAGGTTGTTCGGATCTGGGTGATTGTACGGCCGCGATGCTGGCATTAATCCAGAAATGGGCGAACGAGGATATGGCAGGCCTGTACGTCTTTGAAGAAGGGACTCAGGGGCTGCGTCTGCACATGGCTGAGAGTGACTGGGCCGGTAAGATGGCTCCCGAGGGAAGCGTCCCTCTCGAAGATACGTTGACGGGACAAACCTTCCGGACTCGCCGCAGCACGGTTCTCGATTACTCCAGCTTGTCCGTCGTGCCCTTCGCTTCGGTCAAGCGCGGGCTGGAACTTGGCGTAAAAGCTCTTTGCCTGTGTCCGGTTGTCTTCGCCAAGCGGGCTTTCGGAGTGTTGAAAATAGCGCGTCGGCGGGATGAGGAATTCTCTCGGCGCGAAGTTGAGTTCTTCGAGCGCATGGCTGCCACGGTCGCTGCAGTTTTGGACCGGTTCCCCGCGACGGGCGGACCGGCTGGTTCTTCGATGGCAACGGTTTCGAGTCTCACGGAGCGTGCGGGCAATCTTGAATCTGAACGTCAGTCGGCGGAGAGGTCGACCCCATTCGTTTTGCCCGAAGCCCTGCTGGAATCGGAGGAACTCCTAACAACCTATTTCAGCGCTTCCAAAGTCGGGTTTTGTATTTTAGATACGAACTTCCGCTACCTCGCGATCAATGAAACCTTAGCCCGGATGAATGGAATTTCCATCGCGGAACATTTAGGGAAAAGCATTCGCGATGTCGTCGGAGGGTTCGCCGAAGTGGTGGAACCTTACTTACAGAAAGTGGTGGCTACGGGCCAGCCAGTCGCAGATCTGGCATTGAGTTTTATTCTTCCAAGGCGTTCCGATCCGGGCCACTGGATTGTCCACTACCTCCCCATTAGAAATGCCGCCGGCGAGGTTCGGCAGGTTGGCGCGGTCGTGGTAGAGGTCACCGAGCAGAAGAAGCTGGAAGAGTCACTGCGAAGCGTTTCCGAAAACCTGGGCACGGAGAAGAAGCGGCAGGAGGCGCTCACGCAAATCACCCATTTGCTGGAGACGAATTGGGATGTGCGGCGAGTGTTTCCTCGAGTTTCTGCTTATCTGCGGCACTTGTTTCGGCAGGAGTACGCCGCGCTTTCCTTGCGGGAGGAAGAAAGCGGACAACTGCTGCGACCGGCGCTGGATTTTCCCATGGGCAGGAGTTTGAATATCGGGGAGCAAATTGGCGCGGCGAGTGTCCCGGCGGCCAAGGTTTTGCAAGAGCGCTCGCCCCTGATTCTGGGGGGAGAAGAAATGCAGGGATTGGACCCCGGGGTCGCGCTGAATGCATCTTCCGAGGGCCTTAAGTCTTTTTGTTGGGTTCCGCTGGTCAGACCAAAAGGGCCGCTTGGCGTCCTGGTGCTGGGAAGCACTCGCACGGATGCTTTCCACAACGAAGATCTGAGCCTCCTGGGCCAAGTTGCCTCTCAACTCGCCACCGCTTTAGAAAATGAAACCAGCGCGCGCGAGATTGAGCGGCTCAAACAACAGCTAAAAGACCAAAAACGGCAGAAGCAGGAAAAACGCTGGCTCCACAGCGGGTCTCGCACGCACCCGCACTTTGAAGAGATCATTGGTCGAGCCCCGAGTCTCGAGCATGTTCTTGACCAGATCGATATCGTCTCCGACAGCGATGCGACGGTGCTCATCCTGGGCGAAACCGGAACCGGCAAGGGGTTGGTGGCGAAGGCGATCCATAAAACGAGCAAGCGGAAGGGCCGCGCCTTTGTCATCTTGAACTGCGCCGCTATTCCCACGGGTTTGCTGGAAAGTGAGTTGTTCGGACATGAAAAAGGGGCCTTCACCGGAGCGGTGAACCAGAAAGTGGGCCGGCTCGAGCTGGCCGACGGCGGCACGCTTTTTCTGGATGAGGTTGGAGAAATCCCTCTGGAACTGCAGCCCAAGCTGCTGCGCGTGTTACAGGATCATGAGTTTGAAAGGCTGGGTGGGACCCGGACGATTAAAGTGGACCTGCGGTTGATTGCTGCCACCAACCGGGACCTGGCGAAAAGCGTGGCGCAAAAACAATTTCGCAGCGACTTGTTTTATCGCCTGAACGTATTTCCGATCCGTCTTCCTTCTCTGCGCGAGCGGAGAGAGGATATTCCGCTGCTGGCTCACTACTTTGTGCAAAAATTCGCCAAAATCATGGGCCGGGAAATTGAGAACATCCTCCCTCCTACCATGGACGCTCTCATCGATTTGCCGTGGCCGGGCAACGTCCGGGAGCTGGAGAACTTTATTGAGCGCTCGGTCATCCTGACGGAGGGGAATACGCTGATCACGCCGGTAGAGGAGCTTCAGGCTCAGTCGCCGCTGTCTCCCGAGCAATCCCTTGAGCAGGCAGAACGGGAGCACATTATCCGTGTTCTTCGCGAAACCGGAGGCATGCTTTCGGGACGCACAGGTGCGGCCTCTCGGCTGGGCTTGAAGCGGACTACTCTGCAATCCAAAATGCAGAGACTCGGAATCGCGCGCAAAGATTACTCCAGCAACAAAAAATCATGACGTTAACACGGAGGGTCGAGGTGCCGATTGACTTGCCTCTTGCCGAACTCTCGGCAAGTAGCTTCTTTAAGAAACTGACCGCGTCCTCGGAAATTGACGTTTCTTGGTCAATTTGAAATTTTCTCGAAGCGAATCGCTCTGGAACCATAATTGCCTTCGCTTTCTGTATCCGGAATTTCTGTTGGGGCAGGTTTTCCCGAACTTGGATGGACGAGTTCCCAGACTCGTCAGATCTGGCCACATCCCGGAACAGGGGTGAACCGTGTTGGGGGTTAGAAATTACCAGCCAAGTACTGTATTGCGCGCACTGCCGGGGCCCGTCAAGGTTTCCGCTGCGGGCTTTTCGATTTCAGGTCATCAAGCGTCTCACGGGTGGGATTCACGCAAAGAGAGTTGGCCAGCCGCGTCGGGTTTCGCCACCCGGCCGCCGGAACGCCACTCCGAATATCGAGCAGTTGCGGCCGGCAGTGAAGCTGGTCCATCTCTGGACTCACTGCTCTATCTTCTCGCCTGCCAGGTCGAGTGGCAGACGAATTCCGATAACACCTCCGCGTGGGAAGTCATTTCCGCCGCTCGGGGCGCCGATGAGAGTACGCGCGCCCATGCTTTATCCCTTCTGGAGTATTCCCAGAGCGCCCGGCAAGAGTCTCCGAGGCAAGGCCCTCCCCGGAACGAATACCGGAGACATACAGTGGAGGCAGGCATGAGAACTCCCTATGGTCTCGAAATCATCGAGAGCTGCATGGGCTGCAAAGCGAGCCGCGAAGGATTTTTCTGCAGATTTTCAACTCCCGTGACCCGTTCAACCGACGTCGTCAGCCATCATACGGTGATGCCGGCTGGCGCCGTATTGTTTGTCGAAGGGCAAACCCCGCGGGGCATATTTATTTTGTGCTCGGGAAAAGTGAAGCTCTCGACTACCTCCAAAGAAGGAAAGGTGCTGATCCTGAAGCAGGCGGAAGCGGGAGAGGTTCTGGGCTTGAGCGCCGCCATTTCCGCAACCAGCTATGAGATGACGGCGGAAGCCGCCTCGCCCTGCCAGTTAAACTTTATTGGCCGCAACGACCTGATGAACCTTCTCCAGAACCAGAGCGAAGTTGGCATGCACGCGGCGCTTTGGTTGAGCCGCGAATTTCAAGGCGCCTACCGCGATATTCACGACCTCGTCCTTGCCCGTTCTTCTTCCGGAAAACTGGCGCGACTGCTGCTGTCTTGCACTCCCGCGCCCGAAAATAACGTGCAGGAACAGCATCTCCGTTCTCCTATGACCCATGAGGAAATGGCGCAACGGATCGGTTCTTCGCGGGAAACCGTCACACGCTTGCTGAGCGAACTCAAGAAAAAAAGACTGATCCGGCTGGATGGAGCGAACCTCATCATTCGCGATCGCCTGGGATTGGAAGCGCTCGCAGTCTAGGCGGTAGCATTGCAATTGCTGGTGAGCATACGCCACGGGCGCTTTCTCTTTGTGAGCTGCTGCTAAGGCCTGCATTTCGTCCCAACTGGAGAGTCTCCGGGTTTCTTAACGTTCCTGCTGCCACCCTCGGAATTATCTTCATCGGCTTGCCCCAGTATCGGCCAAGTTCGTTGACACCGTGGCCTCAAGCTGATAAAAGTTAACGTTCTCTTCGTAAGATTCTGCGCAGAGGTCTGTGCGTCGCGGACATGCCGGACGAAACCAAGTCGCCCTCACCACCCCCGCCCCAGGGCGACTCGAAGCCGTCAGCAGAAAAAACTGCAGCGTCCGGTGCTCCACCTAAGCCGGCGTCAGCTGCCACTCCTGCGGCAAAACCTGCGGCCGCGCCGCCCAAGGCTCCCGTGCCCACGCCGACACCCTGGGATTCGCCGATGGTCGCGAGATTGAAGCGCACCTACGGTTCCGGTATCGAGCCGCTGACTTACGCTGGCCAGAATTACATGGTGGTCGATCGCTCGTTAATTCCAGAACTTCTGCACATCTTGCGCAACGAGGAGAAGTTCGACTATTGCGTCGACATTACGGCGGTGCATTATCCGCAGCGCGAAAAGCAATTCGACGTGGTCTGGGTGCTCTACTCTTTTCCCCGCAATGAGCGCATCAGAGTGAAGACGCAGATTCCAGATGGTGCCACGCTTCCCAGTTCGGTCCCGATCTGGGCCACGGCGAACTGGCTGG
>JASHTD010000275.1 GCA_030040725.1 Candidatus Sulfotelmatobacter sp.
ACGCGCGGATAATCTTCTTTGTCTACATCATTGAAAATAACGTCGAACTGTTCCTTTTGCTCAGAGAGAACTTCGAGCGCATCGCCGGTGTGCAGGGTGATGCGGCCGGCAACGCCGATACGATCAAAGTATCCTCGCGCTCGCTCGGCATTCTTCGGGTTGCCATCGGTGTAAATGACTCTTCCCTTTTCGCCGACTGCCTGCGCCCACCAGATGGTTGAATATCCAATCGCCGATCCCAGTTCGAAAACGGTCTTGGCGTTGACCGTCATCGCAAGTTGCTGAAGAACGCGCGCGACCGCCGGGCCAACAATCGGAATATCATGCTTCGCGGCGTAATCTTCCATCTCCTCGAGCACCGGATCCCGCTTCGGCAACATCGAGTACAGGTAGTCATCGATTGGTCCGACGGTAGTGAAATCGTAGTGCCGCCAATTCGGCTTGCTTTCTTTTTGCTTGTTTTGCGACCTGCTTTGCGCCACTTGCTGCTCCTCTCTGTGCGGTCTGTGTTTCCTATGCGGCTTCGCGACTTCCCGTGGTGACGCCGGGCTTCAAGGTCACTACCTCGATTCCCTTTACCAGTTTCTGCAGATCGGCCGGGCTTCCGGTTAGCACCGGGAACGTGCCGAAATGCATGGGGATCACGGCTTTCGGCTTGAGTAGATTGCAGGCGTACGCAGCTTCGCGAGGGCCCATGGTGAAGTGATCGCCGATCGGGAGCATGGCGATCTCTGGGGCATAAAGCTCGCGAATGATCGCCATATCGCCGAACACATTCGTGTCGCCGGCGTGGTAGATCTTCAGGCCATTTTCGAACTCAACTACGTATCCGCAGGCTTCGCCGCCGTAGATGAGCTGGTCGCCATCCTGAATGCCGCAGGAATGGTCGGCGTGAACCATGGTCACTTTAATATCACCGATCTTTTGCGTGCCGCCCTTGTTCATCATTGAAGTTTGCTTGGCGCCTTTTTTCTCCAGCCACCCGCACAACTCGGGCATACCAACGACCACAGGATTGTGCTGCTTGATAATCTCGACGGCGTCGCCAATGTGGTCTCCGTGGCCGTGCGTGCACAGAAGAACATCGACGTGCTTCACTTTTTTTTCGGAAGGAGGGCAGGCAGGATTGTTCATGATCCAAGGATCGATAATGACGGTGCGGCCACCCGGCGTTACGATGCGGAAGGTGGCGTGGCCCAGCCAGGTGAGTTGAACTCCTTTGAGATTCATCGTGGCTTTCTCCTCCGATCGCGCGCTCGCGTGGGTGAGTTCTCCGACCGAACCACGTGCTTCATGCGATCGGACTTTAGTTTAATATGAAACGCCATGACAGAACTGAGGGTGTTGATTGACCGCGACGCGATCGCGAAGCGAGTCGCGGAAATGGCCGCGAATATTACACGTGACTATGCTGGCCAGCAGGTGATTCTGGTCGGCGTTCTGAAAGGCTCGGCGATTTTCCTGGCTGACCTGGCGCGACAAGTCAAGCTGGATGCAACATTCGACTTTATCGGCGTATCCAGCTACGGCAACCGCCCCAGCCCTTCGCAGGAGCTAAAAAGCGGATGGGATTCAACCGGCGAAGTAAAGCTGACAAAAGATGTCGATCAGTCGATGAAAGACAAAAATGTGATTGTGGTCGAGGACATTCTCGACACCGGCTTGACCTTGACCGTCCTGAAGAAGCTTTTGCTCGCGCATCAACCCCGCTCGCTGAAAATCGCCGCTCTGCTCGATAAGCCTTCGCGCCGGAAGCTGCCGTTGCAGGGCGATTACGTGGGCTTCACTATTCCGGATGAGTTCGTGGTTGGTTATGGCTTGGACTACGCGGAGCGCTACCGCAATCTCCCGGACATTTGCGTTGTGCCCAGAGAATCGCGAGAGTAGGGCAATTGCGCGGAAAGCGTGGCTGTTATCATAACGAAGCGAATGGGGTCCGTTCTGAAGAAACGCGAAAAGCAAATTCACATCGAACCGTTGCTGCTCGAGGTCGCGGATGTGATGGCGACTTCGCTCGATCTCGACACGACTTTACGACGAATCGCCGAGGTGGTGCGGAAGGTCATTGATTACGAGATTTTTGCAATCCTGCTGCTGAATGAAAAAACTCAGGAATTGCGATTTCGCTTTCAAATTGGGTATCCGCAGCAATTTGCGGAGCGGGCGCGGATCAAAGTGGGCGAAGGCGTGACTGGACTGGCCGTGCAGTCGCGGCGTGCGATCCTCATCGACGATGTGACCAAGGATTCCACCTACATCGCCGCCGTCCCTAATGTGCGCTCGGAATTGGCAGTGCCTCTCACCACGAAGAATGGGGTGATTGGAGTCATCGATCTGGAAGCTCGCGATCCGGGCTATTTCAACGAAGAACATAAGCGGCTGCTTACGCTGATTGCCTCGCGCATGGCAGCGGGAATCGAGAATGCCCAGCTCTACACCCGCACTACGCGGCAGGCGCGCATTCTGCTTTTGCTCAACGAAATCGCGCGGGAGCTTAGCTCCATTCTTAATCTGGACGAACTGTTAAGCCGGATTGCGGAATTATTGCGGCGGCTCATCGATTATCAGATGTTCAGTATTCTCCTGCTCGATCCAACGGGAGAGAAGCTGCAGCACCGGTTTGCCTTGCGCTTCAATGAAAACGTTCACACGAAGGGAGATATTGCGCTGGGAAAGGGGCTGGTAGGATACGCGGCGCAAACGCGGCAAGCCGTGCTGGTTCCCGACGTAAGTAAAGATCCGCGCTACATCGAAGGCAATGCGGAGACGCGCTCGGAACTGGCCGTGCCCTTGATTTACAAGGACAAGGTGATCGGAGTGCTCGATCTGGAGCATACGCGGCGCGGTTTTTTCACCGACGATCATCGCCGCACCATGATGACGCTGGCAGCGCAGGTCGCCATCGCCATCGAAAATGCCCGTCTTTATGAGGAAATTGCCAGGCAAGAGCGGCGACTGGAGCGCGATCTGGCGTTGGCGCGCGAACTGCAGATGAGGCTCCTACCTCAGGCTCTGCCGAAGGTGAAACATCTCGATCTGGCTGCGAAATTCAGTCCGGCGCGAGCTATTGGTGGAGATCTCTACGACTTTCTTCCTTATTCGCTTTCGCGTCTGGCAATGGTGGTGGGAGACGTGAGCGGCAAGGGAGCGCCCGCTGCGATTTACGCCGCACTGGTCAGCGGGATTCTTCGCTCGCACGCGCCGATCGAACCCGGCCCTGCCGAAATGCTTTCGGCGGTGAATTTATCGCTGGCAGAGCGCCGCATTGAGGCGCAATTCGTATCGCTTATCTATGCGGTGTGGGATGATGAACAGCGCACGCTGCTGGTTGCGAACTCCGGCTTGCCGCGCCCCGTGCTGGTCCGCGACGGCAAGACCTCGGCAATCGAGGCTACCGGTCTGCCGCTAGGCTTGTTTGACGATGTCAGTTATGACGAGTTTCGCTTCGATATGCATCCCGGCGATATTTTTGTTCTGTTCAGCGATGGCATTCTCGATGCGCGGAACCGGAAGGGCGAACTCTTCGGCCGCACCCGGGTTGAAAAGATTATTGCCGAGTGTGCCAACCAATCGGCAAATTGCGTAGTCGACTCGCTATTCAAGGCGGTCAGCGAGCATTCGGCCGGCGTCGAGACGTTCGATGATCAGACCGTGCTCGCAATCAAAGTGAAAGACGGCGCAGGCTCTCAAAAAGCAAAATGAGCCCGCGCAACGCAGCCACGAGAGTCTCCGGAATGGTCGAACGCCCGCCGGGGTTCTGCTACCGAGAATCGAAAGACTCGCGTGGCCGCGGAAGCGCGCTGTATTGCGAGAATGTTTCGCTGAATCATTTGGCAAAGCAGTATGGAACACCACTCTACGTTTATTCGACGGCAACAATCCGAGCGCGGCTGAGCGCATTCGAGAAAGCCTTCCGCCATTTTCCTCACACGATCTGCTACTCCGTCAAAGCGAATTCCAACCTCAGCATTCTGCGTCTGCTAGCGCGCGCGGGATGCGGGTTTGACGTGGTTTCGGGGGGAGAACTCGAGAGGGTTCTGCGGGCAGACCGTCGCGGCGCGAGGAAGATTGTCTTCTCAGGCGTGGGAAAATCCGCTGACGAAATGCTCATGGCTTTGAAGGCTGGGATTCTTCTATTCAATGTGGAAAGCGAGTCGGAACTCTCGGTTCTCGCCGAGTGCGCGGCGCGCTTGCGCAAGGAGGCGCGCGTGGCGCTGCGCGTGAATCCCGACGTCGATGCCAGGACCCATCCCTACATTTCGACCGGTTTGCACAAGCACAAGTTTGGCATTCCCATCGCGAGCGCCCGCTCGCTCTATGCCCAGGCCGCAGGTATAAAGTATCTGAAAGTGGCGGGAGTGAGCGTGCACATCGGCTCGCAGATCACAGACGTTGAGCCCTTCGCAGAGGCTGTGACGCGTGTGGCCGATCTTATCCGCCAATTGAGCGCGGATGGGCACACAATCGAATTGGTCGACGTTGGAGGGGGCGTTGGCATTGCTTACGAACAACGCGAAGTGGACTTCGCCGACCACGTCGCACGCTATGCGAGCGGCGTGACCGGGCCGTTGCGCGAACTCAAAGTGCATCTGCTGCTTGAACCGGGTCGGGCGATTATCGGTCCTGCGGGGGTCTTGCTCACTTCGGTTCTCTATCGAAAGCGAAACGATGGAAAACGGTTCCTCGTGGTCGATGCGGCGATGAACGATCTCATGCGTCCCGCTCTTTATGGGGCATATCACGAGATTGTTCCGGTGGATATAAAGTCGGAAACTGAGCCGCAGGAAGTAGTTGACGTTGTGGGCCCAGTGTGCGAGTCGGGCGACTTTCTGGGTCGCGACCGAAATTTGCCGCCGGTAGAAGAAGGGGATTTGCTGGCGGTTCTGGATACAGGCGCTTACGGAATGGCGCTCGCCTCAAACTACAATACCCGGCCACGGCCCGCCGAAGTTTTGGTAAGCGGCAAGTCGGCGAAGCTGATCCGCAGGCGAGAAAAAGTCAGAGACCTGCTTTCAACTGAGCTGTAAGTTTTGCCGCCCTTACCGCTCTCCCCATTTCAATTTGGTGCGCAGCATCTGAAAAAAATCGGTGCTGGTGCGATAGAGATGGACTTTGTGCTGAGAACGGCGGCATCGCACCCTGTCTCCATCTTTCAGGTCGACTCCTGGCTGCCCATCCAAGCTGAGATAGGCAACCTCTTCCTCGCTACGCAGCAGAATTTCGACCACGGCTGAATCCGGCACCACCAGCGGACGGTGCGTAAGCGAATGAGGAGAGACTGGAGTTACGACAAATGCGTTGACCGCCGGCATCATCACGGGACCTCCGGCTGAAAGCGAGTACGCCGTCGATCCGGTGGGAGTCGCCACAATCATGCCGTCCGCACGATAGCTGGAGACGAACGAATTGTCGACAAAAAGTTCATAGTTATTCAAACGAGCACGCGTGGTCTTATTTACGACAACATCGTTGAAGGCCGTGTAGCTTCCGAGAATCTCCGCGTCGCGCAACAATTCACAATGCATCAGCGAGCGATGCTCGATGGGAGCGCGGCCCTGGGCAATATCATCAAGCATGGAAAACAAAGAGGCGATGGGAACGTCAGTCAGGAAACCCAGCGAACCGAGATTCACTCCGAGTAATGGCGCTTCCGTAGCAGCCGTATCGCGCACCGCAGAGAGCAGCGTTCCGTCTCCGCCTAATACGACCACAAGATCGATCGAGCGCGACGACAAGTCCGAGCGCAACACTTCCTCATGACTGTCGCAATATTTTGCCGTCTCCGGATCAAAGACGACGCGGTAATTATGAGCTTGCAGCCAAACCAAAAGCTCAGAAAGGATGCGTGCAACTTCAGGCCTGTCATGACGTGAGATGATTGCGGCAACTTTTTGCTGAGGGGATGTGGGCGAAGTTGCCATCATTCGGAAGTAGGAAGATTGTACAGAATCTTCATAGAAAACCAGAACCTCGAAACCGCTTCTAGAAGACGCCGTAAAGCAGAAATTCGCGGTTTCCTTCCGCTCCCAGGATAGGCGATTCGATGACTTCGGTCCGGTTCGCGCCCAGTTGCAGCAGGCTGGCTTTCACTTTTTCGACCGCGGAAAGTTGAACAGACCGGTCACGAACGATGCCTCCCTTGCCGACAAATTCTCTTCCCGCTTCAAATTGGGGCTTGACCAGCAGGACGATCTGCCGGCCGCGACGCTCGTCGGCTGAAAGAGGAAAAGCCGCGTTGATAACTGGAGGAAGAACCAGAGTCGCTGAAATGAACGAGACGTCGATCGTGACGAAATCCGCCGGTTCGCCGACGAGTTCCGGCGTGAGATATCGTGCGTTGGTTTTTTCCACGAGCCGGACTCGCGAATCCTGGCGGAGTTTGAAATCCATTTGACCATAGCCGGTATCGATGGCAATCACCCGTCGGGCGCCGTGTTGCAGCAGGCAATCGGTAAATCCTCCGGTTGAAGCGCCTACATCCAGACAAACTTTGTCGCTTACATTGATCTGCCAGTATTCGAGCGCACGCTCAAGCTTCAATCCACCTCGACTGACGTACTTTAAATCGCCGCCAAGCAAACGCACTTCCGCGTCGGGTACCACCTGAGCGCCGGGTTTGTCCAGTTTCTGTTCGTTGATCAACACCTTTCCCGCCAAGATGAGCGCCTGCGCTCTTTCGCGGGAAGCCACGAGTCCGAGGTCCAACAAAAGTTTGTCGAGTCTGATTTTCAAGATCAGTTGACGAGCGCGTCACAGAGATCGCAGCATGCTCTTGACTCGATGCGGCACCACAGTGCCAGCACCCGCTCCGGTGCAAAATGCTGAACCATTTCCCGATGAACCACTTACGACAATACAGCCGCGCTTTTCCACAGAATTATCCACGGTTGTGTTGAAAACTCGTTTCAGAATGTCTCTGCAACAGAAAAGCCGCCGTAGCCGGCGGCTCTCCGAATCGACTCTTTAGCAACTATCCAGCCACTTCCTCGAGCAGCTTCTGATCGATATCGAAATTGGAGTGTACGTTCTGCACGTCGTCGTGCTCTTCCAGTGCTTCCATGAGCCGGATCATGGTATTGGCGGCCTGGCCTTCGAGCTTGATGTAAGTTTGCGGAATCATCGCCACACTGGCCGATGCCGGTTCGATCCCAGCTTTCTTTACCGCTTCGAGCACAGCTTCGTAAGCGGAAGGCTCGGTCAAGATTTCCCAATTCTCGCCATCGTCGTTCAGATCTTCCCCTCCCGCTTCCAGAACGATGTTCATCAAGTCGTCTTCTTTCGCGGCGTGCTTGGCGATGATGATGTCGCCTTTTTTGTGGAACATCCAGGAAACAGCACCGGCTTCCGCCATATTGCCGCCATTCTTGCCGAAGACGTGACGGATTTCGCTAACCGTCCGGTTGCGGTTGTCGGTATTGATGTCGAGCAGAATCGCCACGCCGCCCGGACCGTAACCTTCGAGAGAGAATTCTTCATAGGTTGCGCCGGGAAGCTCGCCGGTACCGCGCTGGATGGCGCGCTTGATATTATCGGCGGGCATGTTCTCTGCTTTGGCGGCTACGATAGCGCCGCGGAGGCGAGGATTGGAATCAGGGTCGCCACCGCCATTCTTGGCGGCAATGCTGATTTCCTTGATCAGACGGGTGAAAATTTTGCCGCGCTTGGCATCCAGCGCGCCCTTTTTGTGCTTAATTGTGGCCCATTTTGAATGGCCGGACATGGCTAGACCTCGATAGTAAGTTTCGCTTTTACACGGGATTCGCCCGTAGAAGGATCACAGGCTGCCTCGAAAAAGTGCAGGCGTACAACGAAGTATAACACGCCCTTTGCGTGCGTCCCCGGAAGTGCCGGGGAACCTGGCCGGAATAGGTCATTGACTGGCAGAAATGCGCCCCCTAAGATGCCAGCAAGCTGGGTATGTCTGGCCAACTAATCGGGCACTATCGAATCATTGAAAAAATTGGCTCTGGCGCCATGGGCGAAGTTTTTCGCGCCCGTGACGAACGTCTGGGGCGAGACGTAGCTCTCAAGCTGATTCGACAGTCGTCCGGAGATAATCCCGACCATCTTCGCCGCTTCGAATTCGAAGCCCGCGCCGCCGCCGCGTTAAACCACCCCAACATCGTCGCGATTTATGACGTCGGGTCGGCGGAAGGCGTTCCATATATTGTCTGCGAATTTCTGGAAGGCAAAACCCTGCGCGAAATTCTAGCCGCAGGAGCGCTGCCGGTCCGAGTGGCAGTTGATTACGCTCTGCAAATCGTCCAGGGGCTGACGGCGGCGCACGACCGCCGCATCATTCATCGGGACCTGAAGCCGGAGAATCTTTTTGTTACTGGCGATGGCCGGGTCAAAATCCTCGATTTCGGAGTGGCCAAACTGCAATCGTTGGGAGAAGCGGATCGATCGGTCGAAGATCTGACGACGGTCACGAAAAGCGGAGCCTTGATCGGCACCGTCGCCTATATGTCTCCCGAGCAACTCCGGGGCAAACCGGTCGACCACCGCAGCGATATTTTCAGCGTTGGCGCAATTCTCTATGAGATGCTCACCGGCCGGCGCGCCTTCCGCGGCGAGACCGAAGTGGACACGATCACGGCGGTGTTGCGCGAGCAGCCTTCGGAAGAAACACTGCAACAGGGCGGCGTGCCCTTATCGTGCCAGCAGATTTTGCAGCACTGCCTGGAGAAGGAGCCGGAGAATCGCTTTCAATCCGCCCGCGACCTGGCGTTCGCTTTGCAAACGCTTGCCGATGCTTCCGGCCCGCGGCGACCGATTCGCGCGCCTTCCGCGACCAAATGGAAACTTCTGGTTGTCCTGCTTGCCGGCGCCCTGATCGCCGCGGCGGCTTTGGTGTTCTGGAATCCATGGAGGCAATCAACGAGTTCTCCCTCATACCAGCGTTTAACATTCGACCAAGGAACGGTCTACTCGGCCCGGTTCACGCCCAATTTCCGGGCGATCGTGTATGGTGCGGCCTGGGAGGGCCGGCCGATCCAATTGTTTTCGACAGTGGGCGATTCTTTGTTGAGCCAACCATTGAATCTCACGCATGCAAGTCTGCTGGCGATTTCTCATAGTGGCGAACTTGCTTTGGTGCTGCGGGGAGAGCATGGCGCACATCTGGAAACAACAGGTGGCGTACTCGCGCGCGCGCCACTGGCAGGAGGCTCTCCACGGGAAATACTGGAAGATGTCGCCTGGGCGGATTGGGATGCGAAGGGAGAACTGGCTGTCGTCCATCACGCGCAAGGGCGGGACCGCATCGAGTATCCAATCGGGCACGTACTTTACGAGACCCCCGGCTGGATTAGCCACATCCGTCTCGCTCCAGGCGGTGACAAAATCGCCTTCCTCGATCACCCCGCGCTCTGGGATGATCGCGGTTCGGTCGCGCTGATCGATCTCAACGGGCACGTCAGTGTGCTTTCGAGCGGATGGGACTCCGCGGCCGGCCTGGCTTGGGGTCCAGACGGCAAGGAGATCTGGTTTACGGCTGTCGAGAAGGGATTGAATCGAGCACTGTTCGCGGTCAATCATTCTGGAAGCATTCGCAAGGTTCTGGCTTTGCCCGCCGGCATGACCCTCGAGGATGTCGCTCCCGACGGCCGCGCGCTGGTGAGCCTCGATTCCGAACGCCTCGCCATGGCGCTCACTCCTCGTAACGGCCGGCCGATTGATCTCTCCTGGCATGATTGGAGCATCGCGAAGGATATTTCTCCGGATGGGCAGTCGGTTTTGTTCGAAGATTCCAGCGAGGCTGCGGGCAATCAATACTCGATTGCGGTCCGCAGGGTTGATGGAACATTGCCCGTTGAACTCGGGACCGGAAGTGCTGGAGGGCTTTCGCCGGATGGGAAATGGGCAGTCGCAATTCTCGAAGGCAGCCCTGGACAGGTCATGCTGGTGCCGACCGGAGCCGGCCGGCCGCGTACCATTCCGACTCCGGGATTGGAGCAAATTTACAGCGGCTCGGGCCATTTTCTGGCGGACGGAAAGCGGATCGCCATCTATGGCAGCGAACATGGCCATGGCGTTCGCTGCTATCTCATTGACATCGACGGCGGCAAACCGGTGCCAATCACACCGGAAGGAACTACCGGCGGCTTGGTTTCACCGAACGGCAAATTCGTGGCGCGGGCAAATAGTGCGGGAATAACCGCTGTGTATCCCATTGACGGAGGGGCTCCGCACATGATTCCAAATCTCGAGCCCGGCTTCATTCCTATTCAATGGGCGCAAGATGAATCGTCGATTTATGGCTATCGCCAAAGCGAACTTCCAACGAACGTGTACGAAGTGAATGTAGTCACCGGAAAGCAAACGCTGGTGCAGGCTTTGCAACCTGAGTCGACGACCGGGGTGGTTGCCATGGCGCCGGTGGTCGCGTCCCGCGACGGTTCCCGCTTCGCCTATAGCTACTACCAGTTCTTATCCGTGCTCTACGTGATCTCGGGATTACGATAGGCGTACGATTCGGGATGTATTCTACTCGAGTGAACCCGCAAAGCCGGCCGGCACATAATGAAAGAAAATAGATGTCGAGGTTCGGCCCTCGGCCAGCTTGTGGCGATAATGAGGCACCCTGGTTCCGCGGTAGAGCAAGCCATCTCCCAGTGCCTGATAAACCGCGATTGTGCCGGCCGCCGTATCCAGGCGAATCGGCCACGAAGTGGCAAGATCCGGTTCTGGAGAAAAGTCCAGACTCAATGTGACGCTGAATTCACATTGCGCGCGGTCCGTGTGCTTCTCCAATTCCGCACCGCTCAAATAGGAAGCAAAATAAACATAGGAAGGTTTGACCGGTTCTCCGACGGTGGCGCTCACCGCACTCGCCATCTGACGATGGAAAAAGCGAGCGACACTTTCATTGTGAGCAACGTACCGGCGCGCACTCTGATGATCGCCGAGTCGAATTGCTCCGCGCCGAATTTCATGTCGATAATAGCGCCGTAGCGCGGCGAGATTGAAGGGATGAATCAGATTGGAAAGTGGCGCATAGCCTTTCTTTTTGAACTGCGAACAGGATTGTTTCGCGACGTGAGACCAGGCTAGAGCCCCGCTTTCGAGTTTATTCTCCCGCACTAAAATGCCAGCTGCGCACAAAATCGATCTCGTGCGTTGCGGCAGAGAATCGGGAACCATCTCTCCCGGTCGCAGACTCGAAATGACCTGCTCTAGCTTGGGCCCCGGCCAAAATGGCTGCAGTGAGCGCGTTCCTGGATTGCGAACCCACACGATGGTGGTATTCAAGCTGAAGTTTTCCACTAAATCCGATCGCCCTTGCAGCTCTGCGGGCAGATGGCCCGCAGAAAGCATCATGCAATGTGGATTGAGAAACGACGGTTGGGCTGGATCGATTACTGAGGATAGAGACTTGAGATGCCGCCGAGGGATCAGATGCAACGGCAGGCGCTCCAGCGAACAATGAAATTGCTCGGGAGGCAGAGTCGCGGTCTTCATTGGCCGTGATCCTGCCCCCATCAAGCCGGCAATCCATTCCAGCCACGCGGTATTGTTTATTTGTGTAGCCATCCGTTCAATGTGAAGCGACTGTCGGCGAAAGCTCGCGATGCGCACGCCACGGGAGTTATCTCGTGGAGCAGCGAACTGGGGAAAAATACAATCTGATTTTGCCGCGGCTGTATTGCCTCATAGCTGCCGGTTTTGAATTGTTCTTCAGCATTCCATGGCAGATTGTGCAGCCGCAGCTCGCCGCCTTCGAATTGCCGGGGCTCGCGGTGGAAGAAGTAGACAAACGTAAGATGACGCGAGGCGATGCTTGCATCGGCGTCATCACTGTGGGCGCGGAAAAAATCGCCGTCATTGCTTGCAGTAATCTGGACCTCGGCCCGGGTGACGGGAAACTCTTCCATTCCGAGTTCCTCCAGCACCGATGGCAAGACGCCCCGAATTCGGTCCAGGATGACTCCCTGATTCTTTCCAGCATCCATGAGCACGCGGGAACGGCGGTGATTGTAATCCACCACACCCGGTTCACTACTTGGTGAAATGACTTCGCTGGTTTGAAATTCCGCTTCGTGGTCCAGAACAAAGCTCATGAGATCCTCTAGCTCTTGGGGAGCCAGGAATTCATCCAAGGCAACGCATTGGGGTTGCACGGCAAGTGAAGTATTTGCTACTTGTCCTGCCTTTTGCTTAGCGGATGCATGCTCAAGTTTTTCTTGAATGAGAATCCCTCTCGGTCGTGCAGCTCCCGGAGTTGGCGGTTGGGGCGCAGTCGCCGGCGTGGGCGGCTGCGGAGCGCCTGCCGGTCCAGGGGTAGGCGGCTGCGGTGCGAATGGCGATGGAGTTGGAGGTTGAGGCGCAAGCGGACCTGGCGTAGGTGGTTGCGGAGCCATAAGGTCAGCTGCAACATCGTGCTGTGTTCCTCCGGCTCGAGAGGAAATGCCGGCGTGAGCCAGGATTTTTTCAACGATGCTGCCGCCCAACAATGAAAATGCGCGCTGCGCGACGGTTTCGCCAACGGAACGGGCGATGGCCGCGCTAACTGCCGATTCAATTTCTGGGTTGTTGCTGGATACTGATTTGGAATTCTGCAGCAGGTTGGTAAGCAGCTCCCGCTCACGCGGGCTTAGGATCCGCTCGTCCTGCATCAGGGTTTCGGAAAACGCATCGAGAATCTGCTTCGCCGTCATCAAAACACACTCCTCCCTTGAACTGCCTTGTTCTTTTTTCAATTGGGCGGAGGGGAAGCAGCTTTCGCCGAGACAGTAGCACCCTGTGAAGAATGTTGCAAATAGAATTTGACGCGGGGCGGTGGAAAACTAGGCCGTTACCGCGGAGGGTGCAGTTGCACCTGCAATCGCGGCCACCATGGAATGAAAAATCTTGACGCCGTCGGTGCCGCCCAGTTCGGGTTCAGAAGCTCTCTCTGGATGCGGCATCATGCCGAGAACATTTCCGCCTGGGCTGCAAATGCCAGCGATATTGTCGAGCGAACCATTCGGATTGGCGGCCGATGAAGTCTCGCCGGTCGGAGTCGCGTATCGAAAAACAATGCGGTTTTCGCGCCGCAGCGTGTCCAGCGTTGGCTGGTCGCAGAAATAATTCCCTTCCATGTGACCTATGGGGATGGTCAACACCTCGCCTTGCGAGCAGGTATTCGTGAAGGGCGTGTTTACATTCTCTACTCGCACATCAACCGGCTTGCAGACATACTTCAGGCCAGTGTTGCGCAGCAGCGCTCCCGGCAAAAGCTCGGCTTCGCAAAGAATCTGAAAGCCATTGCAGATTCCCAGCACAAGACCGCCGCTCCCGGCAAAACGACGCACCGATTCCATCACGGGAGAAAACTTGGCAATCGCGCCGGTGCGAAGGTAATCCCCGAACGCAAAGCCTCCTGGGACAATGATGGCATCGCAATTCTCGAGATCGTGCGACTCATGCCACAGAAAAGTAACCGGCTGCTTCGCCACCTGTTGAATCGTCCAGAACGCATCGTGATCGCAGTTCGAGCCGGGAAAAATGATGACGCCAAATTTCATTTGCGATCCTCGCCTTAAATTGAGGCCTGATTCAAGCTCAGTTTAGCACGATAAGTTTCGGTGAAATCGCATTGCGCTGAGTTGGTAAACGGTGACTTTGGCCGGCAAATATTGAAAGGCCCGATGGATTCAGTGAACTGCCCCAGCCGCTGCTACGTTCTGCGTGGCCTGATTCCCGCCCGCAGGGCTCGAGGCCTGGGGAGCAGCCAGCGAAGCATTCGCAGGTGACAACAATCCATTGATGGCCGGAAACGGCGGCGTGATTGCGCCATCACTTTCAGCCGACTGGGTTACCGCTTCGGCCTTTGACTGCGGAGCAATTCCTTTCGCCTTAACGATAGCCCAGTGCCACTCCTGGTCAGGGAAAAGAGCGAAATTTAAGGACGTTCGAAAAACCGCGTTTGCCGCAGGAGCAGCCGATCCCTTCACCCGCAGCAAAATAGTTGTGTCCGGCTGCTTCTGAAATGGGGATTGCCCCGGGGCGGAATCGCCTGTGATCGAAGGAATCATTCCCGTATTTCCGTAGTCGGCGGCCACGACTTGTCCTTGGGTTCGCACGATCGTCAGGCCAATGACAACTTCCCGAAGGTCCCATGAGGTTCCATTATGAAGCGACACTTGCAGCGTGTCGCCGTCGATGGTCGCCGGTCCATCCAGCTTCGATAGTTCCGTGCGCGGCAACTCGCTCCAGAGAAGCTGATCAGAAGATGAGGAATTGGGGGCGGTAAACGAAAGCGAACAGCTCACATCGGGCGCGGAGACATGAACGCTGTTATAGCCCGGATCGAGGGAAAACATTGGCAACAGGCCGGCTTCACGACGGCTTTCGGCATCGTCGACGACTTGCGTCAAGTTGTCGTTGTCGATGACAAAGTCGCGAGGAGCGGTCTGGCTGCGCAGGCCGCGAGCAATATCGCCGAGAGGAACATTGTCTGGGTCATCCTGGGCCCGCAGACGCGGTCCAGACGCAACAAAAAGCAGGATTGCCGCAATCAGCAGCGCGAGCTTCAGGCGGCAATGGGTAAATGACAGCACGGGAATGCCCGGTCTCAAACCGGTGAGCTTCAATCAAATTCTAGCCGGAGAAAAGCGGAAAATAGACGTAACGAAGGGCAAACCTTAGGGCTACGACTTCCGCGTGAAGGAAAAGACGGGGCGCGCGCCGACGAATGGCTGCGCAACGGGAGACGCGCGCCCAAGCCTGTTACAAAAGACCCGAAGACCGCATGCGTGAAACTGGATCAGCTACAGGCTGTCGCCGAAATACCCATCGGGCCACCGCATAGCCCAAAGCCGCATAACACAGATGCATGAACCTCATACGCACCCCCAAACTTCAGGATCGTTCATCACCTCAGGGGAGGATATGCATCACTTATCGGCAAAATAGCAGTGGATTAGAGAGCCGACAAGGCTCTTAGGTGCCATTACACTGGCACGGAGGTCATAGGTGGAAGGGTTACGGATAGGCGGGGGGTGCGTCGGCGTCTCTTGATCTGAGTCACCTCCCGAAGCGTGCCCATTACATTCGTAAGTTGCTGCAGCCTTCGTCGCAAAGATACGGTGTTTTCGACTAACTACTTATTTTGGAGGCCCGTCGTGTGGAGCGCCAGTCGGTTGGATTCAGTAGTGATTCTGGCAATGATGGTCGCTGCACTCGTGACGGCTTCGTACTGCCAAAGCAAGAGCGAAGACTCAACGAATACATTTGCGTACGTTGTGGAAGAAAATAACTCAACGTTTGCATACGCGATAGCGCAGTTCCGGGTCTCACCCAACGGCGCGTTTACCGCGCTCGATCCACCGACTGTAACCACGGATGAATACAACTCGTCCCTAACAATCGACCCAACGGGCAGATACCTTTTCACCGACGGGTCGATGAACTCGTTGACTCCCGGGGTCATTCGGCAGTTTGTCATCGGAGCGAATGGAACGCTCAGCGACAATTCCGTCCGGTCGATCGAAACGGGCGGCGGA
>JASHTD010000276.1 GCA_030040725.1 Candidatus Sulfotelmatobacter sp.
GCGAGAAAGGCAACGATTGGCTTGTTAAGTTCGTTCGCTGCCCGGACCGCGACATCGAGAGCAGGATTGTCGATTCCCCGCTGCGCGCGCTGCATCCAGTAAACCACGCATTTACCTTGGGGGTCCGGCTCGCCTGCGCGCCTTACGGTCACGCGCGAATCCTCTGCGAGTTTGCCCAAGCTTGTCATGATCGGCAAGTTTCTATTTCAGCGGGATTCGAGAACGATGTCCGCCGCCCGGGCGGCTTCCGCTGCGGCTTTTACATCATGCGTGCGTACGATATGCGCGCCTTTAAGAATGAGCGCTGTCTGGATGGCGAGATTTCCGTTTTGCCGTTCTGAAACCGGCGCGTCTTTTCCGTTTTTCGCGAGCATGCGTCCGACGAAAGATTTATTCGATGCTCCCGCGAGCAGCGGAAAGCCAAGAGATTGCAATTCCTGAAAGCGGCCCAGTAAAGGATAGTTCTGCTCGAAGTTTTTCCCGAATCCCAAGCCCGGATCGAGCACAATTTTTTCGTGCCGAAGGCCGGCGAGCACGGCCGACTCCGCCCACTCCTTCAGTTCACGCTTAACGAGCAGAACAATATCGCCCGGCGGAGGCAGGGTTCGCCATTCGTCCGGCCGGCCTCGCATGTGCATTAGGATCAGGCCACACCTGAGCTCGGCCACAGTTTTCGTCATCTCAGCGTCCCAACGCAGCCCGCTGATGTCGTTTACGATTTCAGCCCCAGCCCCAATTGCCGATCGAGCCACGCTGGCTCTGTATGTGTCGATCGAAATGATCGCATCGGGATGGATTTTCTTAATGCCTTCGATCACCGGAATCACTCGCCGCAGTTCTTCTTCGGCACTAACGGGAGTTTTTTTTTGCACGTCCGGGTGCGGCACCGCTTCGCTTTGATCTGGTCGAGAACTACCCATCACGCTGGCGCCGGGGCGCGTCGATTCGCCTCCAATGTCGAGAATGTCGGCTCCTTCATCGAGTAGATTAAGTCCGTGCTCGATTGCCTTCTCGGGCTGCAGATACAGTCCTCCATCGGAAAAGGAATCGGGCGTGACGTTGACGATGCCCATGATCAGCGTGCGCTTACCCAGTTCCAGGGTACGCACACCGATATTCCACTCGAATACCGCTCGCATGGGCAGATTTTAAATTAAACGGTGCTGGCGGAGTTGGGAGTCAAAATCATGTACCGGGCAGGAGGCCTTCTCTCTCATCTAGCGAAATTCGGTCCTTCAGCAGTTTTCATTTTTCTTCCAAGAAATCCCGCAGAACGACAGCATTATTGCGTTCCTCATTTCTCGACGAAAACAACAGTGTCAGGCGCTTTCGTTCCCGGGCCAGCGCGCGGAGTTGTTGCAGATCTCGCTGAGTTTCAGGAGCAGACAATTCTTTGCGGTAACGTTTTCGAAACTGTGCCCATTCTTCGGGGTTTGCATGAAACCACTTGCGCAACGCGTTGGAAGGAGCTACGCCGCGAAGCCATTCGTCTACTCCAGCTTTTGCTTTGCTCAGCCCCCTAGGCCACAGACGGTCCACCAGAACCCGGTAACCGTCGCCAGCTGTCGCTGGTTCGTAGACTCGCTTCAGTGCAATCGCCATAAGTTCTTTATCATTGTATGTCTCGCGGCAAGCATGGGCATTCGAAGGTAGAGGTAAAATGAACTGGAGAAATTTTCATACGCGGCAATCGTGAATCTCGTCGTCGCGTGCCGCTGGCAAGTGGAGGAATGAAAATCAAATATTGGAGTGCGGCCGCGTTAGTCGGATGCCTGGCTATCGGTATTCTGGGAGGGTGCGACATCGAGCGCCGCAAATCAGATGCCGAACTCGGACTGAATCCACAGCAAGCCGCTGGCCGGAAGATCTATGACAACTATTGCGACCGCTGCCACCGGCCGTATTCCACGAAAGGCAAAAAAGGCCCGGGATTGAAAGGCATGTTTCAACATAAATATCTTTCGCAAACCGGGCTGCCAGCCAACGACGACCGCGTGACCGACATTATTCGCAACGGCCGCCCGGATATGCCTGGCTATAGCCAGGTCCTGAGCACACAGGACATACAGGATTTGCTCGCCTACCTGCACACTTTGTAGGCTTCTGTTCCCAGTCCATCCCTGTGCCGATCGTGGGATAATCCTTTACGTGAAAGCTGGCGCAAGCCCCGAACTGTTCCGCAAGCTTCCTTCCGTCGATGAATTGATCGGCATGCCTGCGGTCCGTTCACTTACCGAGGTCTACGCCCGCGATTCGGTCGTGGATGCGGCGCGTGCCGTACTCGCGCGATTGAGGCAAGAGATCACATCGGGTCTGCTCGATGACGGCTCGCTGAAGCTTGCGCTCTCGGGGAGCGCGGCTGCAGTTGAAGCACAGCTTCGCGAGTCACTCAAATATTCCTTGCAGGCCGTGATCAACGCAACTGGCGTGATTCTGCACACCAACCTCGGCCGAGCCCCCTTGAGCGATTCTGCCATCGATCACATCCGCGATACGGCTGCCGCTTATTCCAATCTCGAATATGACCTGGCTTCTGGAGCTCGCGGCAAGCGCGATGTCCATATCGATCGTCTATTTCAGAAACTGCTTTACGATGGCCCTCCGAGTGAGTCGCAGCCGTGCGTCTCCACCATCGTCGTTAACAACAACGCAGCCGCTGTTCTGCTGGCGTTGAATACTCTTGCCGAGGGTGGCGAAGTCATTGTTTCCCGCGGAGAGCTAGTCGAAATCGGCGATTCGTTTCGCATTCCGGAAGTGATGACAAAATCGGGCGCGACTCTGCGCGAGGTTGGCACCACGAACCGAACGCGCATCGCGGACTACGAAGCTGCTATCACCGAACGTACCCGGCTTCTCCTGCGCGTGCATCGCTCCAATTTCGAAATTACAGGATTCACCGAAGAAGCCCCAACTGCCGAACTCGCGGCTTTGGCGCGCAGGCGCAGCATCCCGTTGATGGAAGACCTGGGAAGCGGCTCGTTACTCGACCTGCGCTTCGTCGGAATCAGTGGCGAGCCCGGCGTTCTCGACAGCCTGCACGCCGGCGTCGATATTGTGACGTACAGCGGCGACAAACTGCTTGGCGGGCCACAGGCAGGATTGATCAGTGGTGGTTCAGACTTGATCGCGCGCCTGCGCTCGAACGCGCTGTTTCGAGCATTGCGCGTCGATAAGCTTACCTATGCCGCTCTGGAAGCAACCCTGATCTCCTATGTACGGAGGGATCACGATGCGATTCCGATCCTCCGCATGATGCGTGCGACAAAAGAAGAAATCGGCCGACGCGCAGAAGAACTGGCGAAATGCATCGATTCCCCGAAATTGAAAACGGAGATTGTCGACGGAGAATCGCTGCTCGGCGGGGGGGCTGCGCCTTCCTGCGTTTTACCAACGCGTTTGCTTGCTTTGGCCGCTGAGGGAACCAGCACTGAGGAACTTTGCATGAGGCTTCGGGCCTGCGATCCTCCAGTGATCGGCCGCGTAGAGGAAGGCCGCGTGGTGCTCGATTTGCGAACCGTGTTTCCCGAACAGGATGCTACACTGGCGAGCGCTCTTTCCCGCATCGCAGCGTGAAGGCGCTGCATCAAAGCTCTGTTGGCTCGCCTCTATACCATCGGACATTCGACGCGCTCGCTTGAAGACCTGATCGAGACACTGCAGGCGCACAAAATTGAAACTCTCGTCGACATTCGAGCCTTCCCGATGTCGCGGCGGCTGCCGCAATTCAATCGCGAATCGCTGGAAATAAGTCTCGCCGCAGTTGGCATTCGTTATGTGTGGATGAAAGCTCTCGGAGGTTATCGCAAGAAGCTGCGCGACGACTCGCCAAATATCGCCCTGCGCAATGCTTCCTTTCGCAACTACGCCGATTACATGCTCACTGCAGAATTCGAGGCTGCC
>JASHTD010000277.1 GCA_030040725.1 Candidatus Sulfotelmatobacter sp.
GTCGGGATGTACCGGCTCGGCGTACTCTTTCGGATAAAGCAGTTTCTCGTCTTCGATTGCCTTGCGCAGCTTCTCATCGGCTTCAGTCAAAGGAACAGTTTTGATCCACGCCATGGTCGGTTATTTCTCCCCGGTTTGATCAAATTGCAAAAAGATACACTGCCTCTTGGTTCATACCCATAACCCCTTCATACTAGTCGCCAATTGAAAGAGTAGAATATCGCTCCATATGATCAAGCGACCCCTGGGGCTTTGCACTTCGTGATCGGCGAAACCGTTTCTCGTTACCGGATTGTCGAAAAGCTGGGCGGCGGCGGCATGGGCGTCGTATACAAGGCCGAGGATGCCGAACTCGGCCGTTTCGTCGCCCTCAAATTCTTGCCTCCCGAACTGTCGCGGGACCCGCAGGCCCTGGAACGTTTTCGGCGCGAAGCGCGGGCCGCTTCTGCGCTCAATCATCCCAACATCTGCACCATTTATGAAATCGGCAAGCACGGCGGCCAATCCTTCCTTGCCATGGAGTTTCTGGATGGCGCTACGCTCAAACATCGCATAGCAGGCCGTCCTCTGGATAACGAAACGATCCTTTCGCTGGCAATCGAAATTGCCGACGGCCTTGACGCCGCGCACGCCGAGCACATTGTTCACCGCGACATCAAGCCCGCGAATATCTTCGTCACCAAACGCGGCCACGCCAAGATTCTCGACTTCGGTCTGGCCAAAGTCGCGTCAAGCCCCGGCTCGTCCAGCGACGTCGCTTCCGCCAACACGTTGACAGAAGTCGAGGATCAGCATCTCACCAGCCCCGGTTCAACTCTGGGCACCATCGCTTATATGTCGCCCGAGCAGGCCCGCGCCAAAGAGCTCGATGCGCGGAGCGATCTTTTCTCCTTCGGCGCCGTGCTCTATGAAATGGCCACCGGCACTCTGCCGTTCCGCGGCGGCAGCTCGGCGGAGACTTTTAAAGCAATTCTCGATTCCCCACCCCCACCCGCCTTGCGCCTCAATCCCGATCTTCCGCCCGAGTTGGAGCGGATCATGAACAAGGCTCTGGAAAAAGATCGCAATCTCCGCTACCAAAGTGCGGCCGATCTTCGCAGCGACCTCGTACGGCTCAAGCGTGACCTCGACTCGTCGCGCTGGTCGAGTCCCTCCGCCAGCGCGGCGTCGGTTGCCGCTGCAACTTCATCGGCCGATGTTCCGGCTGCAGCCGCTCCTTCCCGCAAGATTCTCGTGGGCGGAATTGCCGCAGCTATTGTCGCCGTGGTGCTCATCGGCGGTTATTTCTTGCGGGGGAAATCCGGCGTCCAGAAAATCGACTCCATTGCCGTGCTGCCTTTCGCCAATGCCACGTCTGACCCCAATAACGACTATCTTAGCGACGGATTGACCGAAAGCCTGATCGACAGCCTCTCGCAATTGCCTAACCTCAAAGTGATGGCGCGCACCTCCGTCTTCCGTTACAAGGGCACACAGGACGACCCTCAGAAGATCGGCCAGGCGCTGCAGGTCAAAGCCATCCTCATGGGCCGCGTCACGCAACGTGACGGCCATGTGATCGTCGAAGCCGATCTGGTGAACGCAGCCGACGGAACCGAACTCTGGGGATCTCGTTATGATCGGCAACTCGCCGATCTCACCGAAGTTCAGGGCGAGATTGCGCGCGATGTTTCCAACAAGCTCCGCATCCAGCTCAACGGCCAGCAGCAGCAGAGCATCCAGAGCGCGGGCACGAACAACGCCGAAGCCTATCGCCTTTATCTTGAGGGGCGTCAAAACTGGTACGGGCGCTCGGATGAAGGTCTGCGAAAGAGCATCCCGCTGTTCCAGCAGGCCATCGCTGCCGATCCCAACTACGCTCTCGCTTATACCGGCCTCGCCGATTCTTACAATGTAGCGCCCACGTACAATGCCGGTATTACGCCGGAGCAGGGACTCACCCTCGCCGACGAGACCTCGAAAAAGGCCGTGGAACTCGGCCCCAATCTCTCCGAAGCGCACTCCGCGCGGGCCACGGCTCTTGCGGGACAATGGAAATGGAATGAAGCCGAGGCCGAATATCGCAAAGCGATCGACCTCAACCCGAACAATGCGACCGCGCATTATTTCTATGCCTACATGATTCTCCAGCCGGAAAATCGCATGGACCAGGCGCAGCAGGAATTCCGTACCGCCTTATCCCTCGATCCGCTCTCGATGGTCGTAAACATGAATTACGCGGTCATTCTCATGGAAGTGCGCCATTATCCGGACTCGGCCGAGCAATTTCACAAAGCCATGGCAATCGATCCGAACCACACCGGGCCGCATCTGTATCTTTCGGAACTCGACGACCTGAATTCACGGTTCGCGGATGCCATCAACGAAATTAGGATATGGAAACCCGAACTGAAAGCTCCCTCTAGCCCGGACGCCCACGGCTACGCCCAGATGATGGAACAGGCAATGCACGGTAACCCTGACAACGGCGGCGCAGCCGACGTCGCCATCGCGTATGCCGTTGCCGGCGATCGGGAAAAGGCTCTGGATTACCTCGAAAAAGCGGTCTCCGGCCACGATT
>JASHTD010000278.1 GCA_030040725.1 Candidatus Sulfotelmatobacter sp.
ATGCCGGCATCGGCGCCGTAGTGGGCTGCGACGATGGGAATCTCCTGACATTGCGAATTGATGCACCAGGTGGGTAGGCGATTGTGGATCTGATCGAAGAATGGCTGCAGCATGGCGCCCGCGCCGCCGCCGACGATGATCACGTCGGGTTCCAGCAGATCGATGATATTGCCGAGCCAGATGGTGAGGTATTCAGCTGTTTCCTCCAAGACTTGTTTTGCAAGCGGATCACCGGCCTGATAAGCGCGGCCAACCATCTCGCTGGTAATGCGATCGGGGCAGCCTTCCGCGTAATCGAGAATGATCGAGCGCGCGCCGGCGCGAATTTTTTCGGCCGCGCGGCGTGCGATGTATGGGCCGGCGGCGTGGGCTTCGATGCAGCCGAGCTTACCGCACCCGCAGCGCGGGCCGCGATAGTCGATGGTATTGTGGCCGCCTTCGGCAGCAGCACCGGTGCGACCGTGATAGATGCGGCGATTGCAGACGATTCCGGTTCCGATCCCGGTTCCGATGGTGGTGCAGAAAACATTTTTGTAACCGCGCCCGGCGCCCCAGAGAGCCTCGGCCAGAGCTGCGGCGTTGCCGTCATTATCGATGTGAACGGGAAGCTTGTAGACTTTCGTGACTTCGCAGGCGAGAGGAAAATTGCGCCAGGCGGGAAGATTCGGCGGATTGACGATAACGCCGGTGTGCGGATTGAGTGGGCCGGGAGCGCAAATGCCAATGCCGGAGATGAGCGACTCGCTCGGATGATTTTCACTGGTTGCTTTGCGGACCGAGTCGATGGCAGAAATAACGGCAGCGAGGGCACCGGCTGAATCGTTCGCGGGCATGGGCACGCGGGTGTGAAGGCCGATCTCTCCGGCTAAATTAACCAACCCGGCGGCAACTTTCGTGCCGCCGACATCGACGCCAATGAAGTGTGCGTCCGGGTTTTGCATCAGAAGTTCTTTACCTGCGGAGAAATCGCAACAGGTTCAACGTTAACCCACGGTAGCGCAGTTTAGCAGGATTGCAAGCCACAAGTATGAACGAAATGTGAAAGGAATATTCCTCGCTACATGATTTGGCTCCGAGCTTCCCTTTCTCACTCGATGAATACGCTCGCCGAATGCTGGAATTAGTGGATGATATGGTTCGGAAACCTTCCTTTTTATGGTTTATAATCTCGCGAAGCACTGAAATATTTAGAAACGCGCCGGCGGTGAGGTTCCCGCTCACCTTGGCATACGCGCGAGTAAGTCCCCGGAAACGAATTGCCTTATCCTATAAACCAGTTGATCGAGAAGGTCCGGCCGGAGACTTTTGCGGGCTGGAAGGGTTATGCTCGAAGAGGCGTTCTGAGCGAAATACGTCGTGCAGGCCTTATTTTTCAGGTGGAAGGCGAGAATGGGGCGCTCCAGATGGGTGCTGGGGTGTGGCAGCGACAGCGAGGGCAACTGAATCCTCCATAGAATTTGACCGTGCATTTCGATTGGCCTGCAGGTGAGCACGGGAACGGACGAATCCTTAGACGGACCTTAAAGGTAGTATCCGACATGATGAATTCGACAAAGCCTGATCCAGCGATGCCTTTGCGGAAGTTGCAAACACTTTCTTTTCTGGGGTGTTTGGTGGTTATGTGCGCGAGCAGTATGTTCGCCCAGACGCGGCAACAGAAACCGATCTCGCAATCCGAACTCGCGCGGCAGAATATGGAGCACGTGGCCGCCAACACCGAGCAGTTGGCCCTGATTCTGCACCGCGATCCGGGCTTGATGGTGCAAGTGAAACGCTGGATCGCGAAGGATGCCACCGATCATGGACAAATCATTACTGAAGCGGATCTGGCGGAAGAAGCGGTTTTCGACCGCCTGGAAAACGATGTAACCTTCCGCTCTATGGTCACCGAGATTGTGCAGAAATATGGATATCTGATGCCCACGGTGAATCCTGACTCGCCTTTGGCGAAAGAGCAGGAATTGCTTATTCAGGAGCGGGTAAAGTGGGTGACCGAAGAGGAAGCGGCCGACCGGGAAAAAATGAGGGCGGCGCAAGAAAAGCTGGCGCAAGAGCAGCAGAATTGCGACCCCCGCACGTCGAACTGCGCGGCGCAGAATGCTGCGGCTCCGATGGCTCCGCCGTCTCCGCAGCAGCAACAGCAGCCGGGAATGTTTAACCAGTATCCACAGGAGATCCCGGGACTGGAGCCACCGATAGAAACGCCGCCGATCGTGCCCTACGCGCCGCAGCAACCTTCAGCGCCGGGGAGTGGCACGGATCTGCTGCGGACCAGTGGAAATGAAAGCGGCATCGGACTGGGGCAGCAAGGGCAATCGAGTACATCTGGGCAGCTGGGAGAGGAACAGTCTGAGGGAGGGGAAGAGGGCGGTGGTTATCAACGGCGGAGCTACTCCCGGCAGTCTCAGTCGCAGGGTGCTGAAGGGTTCGACGAGTTCGGAGACTTGTCACTGGACTCTGACTTCGGCGTGAGCGGATCGGGCCGGGGAATGTATGGGAGTTCGGGCGGATACGGAAGTGGTTCTTACGAGAACGGCTCCTATCCATACGGGACGCCATACGCTTCTTACGGAAACGCCTCTTCCGTCACGGGCAATGGAACTAGTCAATTCAACTACTACAACAATTTGAGCTACGACAATGCGATGCTGCGGGAGCAAGCGCGGCGAGCGCGGCAAGCGACGACACCGAACCAGCGGCTGGTGCGTCGGCCGAATCCCTATCAAGAGATTCCTTCCCTTTACGACATGTATCTGCAGGCGGCGGCGCGGCCTCCGGCAGTGCAGCGTTTCGGCATGGAAGTTTTTGAGAACGGCACGCGCGATCTGCAAAGCATTCCCATGGATTTGCCGGTCGGGCCGGATTATGTGCTCGGGCCGGGGGATGGGGTTACGGTGAATTTGTGGGGCGGAGTATCGCGGCCCTTTTATCAAGTCGTGGACCGGCAGGGGCGGATCAATCTGCCGGAAGCCGGGCCGGTGCTGGTTGCCGGGAAGTCGCTTTCTGAAGTGCAGGAACTGGTGCAGAAAACCTTGCGAACGCAGTTCCGTGACGTTTCGGCGGATGTATCGCTGAGACGGCTGAGATCGATACGGGTCTATGTGGTGGGAGATGTGGTGCGGCCGGGGGCATACGACATCGGATCCCTTTCAACCCCGCTAAACGCGCTCTTCGCCGCGGGTGGCCCGACGGGACGTGGATCGTTGCGAATTCTGGAGCATTACCGTGGAAACCAGCTGGTGCAGAGCGTCGATGTTTACGATTTGCTGCTGCATGGCGTGAAGGGAAATATTGCGCGGCTGGAAGATGGCGATACAGTGATGGCTCCGCCGCTGGGCGGGGAAGTCACCATTGAAGGGATGGTCCGGCGTCCCGCGATTTACGAACTGAAAGACGAAAAAACGCTGTCGGATGCGCTGGAACTGGCGGGAGGGTTGCTGCCGACCGCGACTCTGCGGCATGTGGAAGTGCAGCGCGTGGTGGCGCATCAGAAAGAGACGATGTTGAGTCTGAACGTTCCCACGGATGATGACTCAGAGGATGCAACCAAGCAACTGGAGGCGTTCAAGATTCAGGACGGCGACAAGATTCGGATTTTCCCGATCGCACCGTACAACCAGGGCGCAGTTTATCTGGAAGGGCATGTGATCCGACCAGGGAAATATTCCTTTAAGCAGGGAATGCGCGTCACCGATCTAATCGCGTCTTACAGAGACCTGCTGCCCGAGCCCGCGCTGCAATATGGCGAGATCATCCGATTGAGTCTGCCGGATTACCGGCCCCAGGTGCAAAGCTTCAGCGTGGCCGAAGCTCTGGCCGATCCGAAGAATGCGCCTGAGCTCGATCCGCTGGATACGGTGCAGATTTTCGGACGATATGACTTTGAAAATCCGCCCACGGTTTCCGTGCTGGGCGATGTGCGCGCCCCCGGAACGTACCGGACTTCGGGAGATATTCACCTGAGCGACGCGATACACCTGGCGGGGGGATTGAATCCGGATGCGCAAACCGAAGATGCGCAGGTGTTCCGGTCTATGCCGGACAGCACGCTGAAAATTCTGAATGTAAAGTTGAACACGGCGCTCGAGGGTGATCCGGCGGACAACATCATGTTGACCTCGCGGGATCGGGTGCTGATTCATAAGAATGTGGCAGCGGCGGACCCTGCCACCGTCTTGGTCAAAGGCGATGTGGAGAGACCTGGGAGATATCCGCTGACTGCGCAGATGACGGTTTCCGATCTGATCGCTGCGGCGGGAGGATTGAAGCAAAGCGCGGATTTGCAGAACGCCGATCTGACGCACTACGTTTGGAAAGACGATAAGCAAGTCAGCGGCGATGAGCAGCGAGTTTCACTGGCGAAAGCCATGAGCGGCGATCCGGGTTCGAATGAAGTCTTGAACAATGGCGATGTATTGTCCATTCGGCAAGTGCCGGGCTGGGAGGATCTGGGCGCTTCCATTGTGGTGCGCGGTGAAGTGGTGCACCCGGGAACATATGGAATCAAGCCGGGTGAGCGATTGAGCTCGGTGCTGGCAAGAGCTGGTGGATTTTCGCCGAACGCGTATCCGTATGGAGCGGTGTTGGTGCGCAGGGAAGTGCAGAAGCTGGAGATGAGATCCTACGCGGAGTTGGTACAGCGGGTGCGCGAGCAGCAAACGAACCTTCAACTGACAGCCACAAGCACGACCGATCCGGATCAGAAACTCTCTGCTGAATCGGCACTGACCCAGTGGCAGACGACACTGGACAATCTGGTCAGTTCGCCGCCAACAGGACGAGTAACGATTCAGGTGTCGCAAGACGTCAAGGCGTGGGCGAACACTTCCCGCGATATTACGGTGAGAGCTGGGGATATTCTGGCAGTTCCGAAGCGGCCAAGTTACGT
>JASHTD010000279.1 GCA_030040725.1 Candidatus Sulfotelmatobacter sp.
GCGTCCGGCTTATGCCAGCTTGCAAAGAGTTGCGATCGCGGACAACTGGTTCGAAGTCTACAAAATCCGCCCCGGCGTCTTTGCGATCTATGAACCACATCAGTTCGAAGAAGTCATCTCGTATCTGATTCTCGGCAGCGATCGAGCTTTGCTTTTCGATACCGGTATGGGCATCAGCAACATCAAAGCCGTAGTCGCCGACTTAACCGGCCTTCCAGTTATTGTCTTGAACTCACACACGCACAATGATCACGTCGGGGACAATTGGCGCTTCGAGAATATTTACGCCATGGACACCGATTTCACCCGCAAAAACGCCCGCGGGTCGAAGGAAGCCGCACAGGCCGAACTTGCTCCTGGGTCGATCTGCGGGGCATTGCCCGCAGGCTTCGACGCGAAAAATTATTCGACCAAGTCTTTTCATGTGTCGCACTGGCTTCATGATGGCGACAGCATCGCGCTTGGCGGCCGTACTCTGAAGGTAATCGCCACGCCAGGCCACACGCCGGATGCAATTGCGCTATTTGACGAGAAAAACGGTTTGCTCTTTACCGGAGACTCGTTCTATCTTGGCCCGATTTATTTGTTCACGCCCGAGACCGATCTTCAGGCCTATGCCGCGTCTATGCAGAAGCTGGCTGCGTTGACACCTCATCTACGGCTTCTGCTGCCGTCGCACAATACGCCGGTGGCCGATCCCAGTTATCTCGCGAAAGTGGTGACTGCGATTGAGCGGGTGCGGAACGGCGAAGTGAAACCCGTCGCTCGCGAAGGGAAACACGAATACGTCTTTGCGGACTTTTCGTTCCTGATGAATTAAAGAGAGCTCGCTGCCCAAGGGTTAAATGCGAGTATCGTCTTCAAAATCCCATGATGTTGTACCCGCAGTCGACGTAAATTACTTCGCCGGTGATACCGCTGCTGGCATCGGAAGCGAGAAAAACTCCGGTCGATCCGACTTCGGTGACTTCTACGCTGCGGCCGAGTGGGGCATGTTCGGCGTGGCCCTTGAGCATATCGCCGAAGCCCGAGATGCCGCGCGCCGCCAGGGTCTTGATCGGCCCTGCGGAAATCGCGTTCACGCGAATCTTTTTCTTTCCGAGTTCATAGGCGAGATAGCGCACGGAACATTCGAGTCCCGCCTTGGCAACTGCCATCACGTTGTATCGCGGCACGACTTTTTCGGAGGCGTAATAGGTCATGGTCATGATCGAGCCGCCATCTTCCATGAGCGGAGCGGCCGCGCGAGCGACTGCGATCAACGAATAGACGCTGACATCCAGAGCAACGCGAAATCCTTCGCGCGTGGTATTGACGAAATCGCCTTTCAATTCGTCAGCAGGTGCGAAGGCAACCGAGTGAACCAAAGTGTGCAGCTTGCCGTGCTTTTCTTTCAGCGTGGCGAAAAGGTGGTCGATTTCGCCGTCTTTGGTCACGTCGCACATGTAGGCCTCGGCACCGGGAAGAGACAGAATCAGGTCTTTCGCTTCCTGCTCCAGGCGCTCATTCTGATAAGTGATGGCCAGTTTCATTCTGGCGGCGTGAAGTCCCTGGGCGATCGACCAAGCGATCGAGCGTTTGTTGGCTACCCCGAAGACAACCCCGTTACGGCCCTGCAGATCAGCAGACATGCGTGCTCCTTGGAATGGGAAAGGATATCAGCGGAGGGTGGTGCATTACCACGCAGATTGGGCTCCGGTAGTGCGCTACTTTGAAATCAAAGTAGCGCACTGCCTGGGCTCCGGGGGAAAAGCAGGTTCCTCCACTCCGTCCTCGCTTTCGCTCCGACTCCTGTCGGAATGACAAGTGGGCTTTCGAATGTTTGCGTTATGGTTCTACTTTGCTGTTCCCACTTCCTCAACCGCAGGCGTTTCTACCGGCCAGCTCGCCGCGACAAACGACAATCCGTAAACCGTCGCCATGATGGCGAAACCCGCGACCAGACTCACATGCTCTGCAACTGCGCCAACCGCTAGGGCCAGCAGGAGCTGTAGAAATGTTCCTCCAAAGTTAAATGCGTTCTGGACCCGCCCCATCAGGTGTTGCGGAACCATTTCCATCAGGTTCGTGTTCATCGCCACGCCCCCTACCCCGCGCGATGAACCCATCACGAAATAAAAAGAAATTGCCAGCGGCAGCCACGGCGACACCGCCGCGAACATCACGCTTGCAGAGAGAACGGCCATCGAGATGGCAACCGAACGTCTTCCGCCCAGCAGGGCAATAAGCGCAGCTGCGTAGAGGGCGCTAAAGAACGCACCGGTACCCCATCCGGCGTTGAGCCAGCCATAGCCGACCGCGCCAGCGTGAAATGTGCGTTCGCTCAACGAAGGGGTGAGAACCACTCCGGTAGACATCGCTCCAATAAACAGCGCCCAGCTGATTCCGAGAAGGATCACGGCGCGATGGCCGCGAAGAAAGTGCAATCCTTCGCGCATTTCGCGCCAGAAGCGCTGAAGCTGGGTTTCGGCAGCAACAATATCGGCGCGCAATTCGCGGGGACGCAATACCGCGTGGCGTCCCTTGCGGACCCAGAAGTAACACAAGAACGAAACCACGTAAGTGGAGACGTCGATCAACAACACTCCACCCAGGCCGAGGTTGTTGTACATGAAGCCGACCAGAGATCCGGCGAGGAGCCATCCCCCCTGCACGCCGGCCATAAGGAAGGTATTCGAGTGCACGAATTGGCCTTCGGGCGTGAGCTCCTGAATCAATGCTGTAATCGTCGGCCAGAACATCCAAAAGCCGGCAGCGACGAGCGTGTTCATCAAGTACAGTTCCCATACCTGTACGCGATGGCGGAAGGCGAGAATGGCCACCGCAACGATTATGATGGCCCGGAGCGCATCGAGCCACATGACGAGAATGCGCCGGTCTTCCCGATCGATAATGACGCCGGTGAAGGGAAGCATGAGCATGGCGGGAACGGTTTGCAGAACTGCGAAAGTTCCCAGGGCCATCTCGGAATGTGTCTTTTCCAGGATGTACCAGGCCACGGCGGCGGAATTCATGCCGCTGCCCAACATGGAAATCACGTTGGCGGCAAAAACGAATCGCAGCGAACGCTGGCCCAGGATCTGACGCATCCGTTTACTTTAGCTGAAGACCGGGAACGCTGGAACTTGACAATCTCGATCGGTGATCTGTGCGCTTGCGTGATGCCGTGTTCGGAGCTAGGATTCGCGTGCTGGCTAAAACGAAAGCCTTTCCTTCCTTAGCGGAGGTGACCGATGAAACGCCATCGCAGCCTGCTGGTGGTACTCGCTGTTTTCTGTTCTCTTCTTCTTCCGGAACTGAGCCGGGCGCAGATCGACAAAATCATTATTCCTGCAGGTACACCGGCCGATCATGATCTGCAGGCCATTTCCAGCGAGAACGACGCCGCAAAGAAGCTGGCCATGTATCAGGATTTCGTGCAGAAATATTCCGCCGATCCGGCGGCGGTCGCCTATGGCAATTGGCAAATCTCGCAGGCGTACCAGGGCTCGGGAGATTTGACCAAGGCTCTCGACTTCGGCGACAAGGCGCTGACCGGCTCTCCGCGAAATCTCGACATTCTGGTTTCGCAGGCGAGCATCGCGCAACAGGCAAAAGACAATACCAGACTGATGCAATACGCCGCGAAGGGCGGTGTGGTCTGCAACTCGATCGAAAAACAGGCGAAGCCGGATAGCGTGACCGCCGAAGATTTTCAGAAACAGATTGCCGACGAAAAAGCTGCGGCGGCAAATTCCTGCAGTTTTCTGGAGGCGGCGGGATTCAATGTGATCACCAGCGAAACCGATGCCAAGACTCGCATGGCTGACATTGAAGCGTTTTCGGAGGCCTTCCCCGATTCAAAATTCCAAAGCCAGGTTTCGAGCTATGCGATGTACACCCTGGGGCCGGGGCAGCTCAACGATCAGGCGCGCCTGTTTGCCTACGGCGAAAAGGTTCTCGCGGCAAATCCCAATTCGTTGCCTGCGTTGTTGCTGCTGGCTGGAGCCACGGTTGACGACCCCAAGCCGGGCAGCGTTGCCAAAGCAGTCGCGTATTCGCAGAAAGCGATTGAGGTCGCGAAGGCCGATCAGCCGGATGCAGACAAACCGCGCAAGCTTTCGGCCGGAGTTGCACATTCGATTCTGGGATACGCGGACATCAAGGAGAACAAGACCGCGGCGGCGATTCCAGAATTGAAGTCAGCCGTCGAGTTGCTCAAAGGCGAAGATGAACAGCAATATTCGATTGCGCTGTATCGTTTGGGTTTCGCTTACGCCAAGCTCAACAAGCTGACGGAAGCGCGCGAAGTCCTGACGGAAGACGCCAAAATCCAAGGCCCGGTGCAGGCGATGTCGCAGGATTTGCTCGCCAAGGTGAACGCCGCACGCGCGAAAGGGAAATGACCGCGCTCAGGGTTTGAGCAATTCTTCCGACAGCAGTTTCGCTTTCGTTGCCAAGCTCTGCGCGCGTTCCGGATCGCCGGCAGCAACCGCCTGCCGGGATTCTTCCATGAACTGCCTGATCTGACTAATTGTTTGCTGCTCGCTGGAACTCAGTTGCCGTCCCTTGAGTTTCTTGAGGTTTTCCTCTGTCGCTGCGGTGATCTCTTCGGTGGAGCGTGCGCTGGAAGCCTGCTGGGTGGGAGTGCCGCCTTCCAGTTCGATCTTGGGTTCGTCGGCGCCGCCATTGCGCACAATCTTCTTCTTCAGTGGGCAAGGTCGCGAATTGGATATGGCGCTGGAGCTTTTTCCAGAATCGTTCTTTGCGGCGCTCGAGGAGGCCGAACCGGAAGCGCTCTGATCTGAGTTCGGCGTTACAGACCCAGTCGAACTGGGCGTGGGGTTCAAAACTGCAGGAGCATTGGAGCAATCGGAATAGATCGCCTTTTTGGCATGCTTACGGGGTTTGAGGGAAGTGGGTGCAGGTTTCGTAGGATTCTGTGTTTCAGGAGTTTTTGCAGAGCTCGGTTGCTGAGCAGGTGGTGCTTGAGACTCAGATTGCGATGCGCTGGAGGATGAAGTGCCGGCTTGTGGGTATACGACCGAAGAGACCAGGACCGAAGCGGGTTTTGTGCCGTGCATGAATCCGAATGCGGGACACGCTAACCCTCCCACGCTGACAACGCAAAATCCCAGGATCGCGGCCAGATTCATATCA
>JASHTD010000280.1 GCA_030040725.1 Candidatus Sulfotelmatobacter sp.
CTCGGACGCCCGACAAAGGATAGAAAGTATAGAAGGTTTGGAGGCGCGGGTCGGAATCGAACCGACGCATAAAGGTTTTGCAGACCTCTCCCTTACCACTTGGGTACCGCGCCCCAATTAATAAGTTAGCGTCCTGAACGGAAAAAGTCCATCTGCAAGAACTCCCGAGACGGACCCGGCTACAAAGAATTCTGGAGCGGGAGACGGGATTTGAACCCGCGACTTCGACCTTGGCAAGGTCGCACTCTACCACTGAGTTACTCCCGCTCAGCGAGTCCGATTATAAATGAGCCATCCGGCCACAGCAATGCTTCCAATCTCACGTTCGGCTTCCGTGTGCAACGCGGATCGCTTCAGGCCATATTTCGAGAGAAAAAAGTCAACGTGTCCATGACCGTGATAGCAGCGCTTTTGGAACGGCCAACGAAACTTTCCGGCACAACATTGCGTAGCTATGAAGGCGGATGCAACCGGTTTGTGCGGTCGAAATGCTCCAGCGGGGGACGACTATGGACAGTCGCACTATCGATCTGCCAGCGGTGATTATTGGACCCAGGGGCTTGCGGGCTGGATGGCGGCTGCTCATTTTCATGCTGATGTTAGTCGCGATGGGCGCGCTCGCGCGTGCGTTTATCATCCGATTTCTGGTGCCGTTGGGATTGGAGCCCGAGAAATTTACGCCATCCCATGTCGCCGTTCCGGATGCTTTTTTCGTATGCATCCTCGCGGTGGCTGCATGGGTGATGAGCAAAATCGAAGGCCGCAAGATAGGCCAGTACGGCCTGCCCTTGAAGCGAGGACTGATGCAGAACCTGTGGTTGGGTCTGTGGATCGGCTTTCTCGCCAGCAGCGCAACCGTGCTGATCATTTGCCGGCTGCATGGGCTTCAGATTGCGAGCCCGACGATTCATGGCACGACGATCCTGACGTCGGCGGCTGCATGGGGCGGCGCATTCCTGTTGGCAGCCCTAGCGGAGGAATTTCTGTTTCGCGGATATGCGCAGTTTACACTCACGACTGGGATAGGTTTCTGGCCTGCGGCCGTGGCGCTCTCAGCTCTCTTCGGATTCGCTCACCTGAGCAATAAAGGGGAGAACATACTCGGCGCGCTGTCGGTGGTGTCATTTGGGCTCTTGCTGTGTTTGTTTCTGCGGCGAACCGGAACTCTATGGTGCGCGGTGGGTTTTCATCTCGGCTACGACTGGAGCCAGACATTCTTTTATGGGGTGCCCAACAGCGGATTCGCCCCGCCGCACAATCTCTTCAAGGTGACTTTGAACGGGCCACGGTGGCTGACGGGAGGAACGGTGGGTCCCGAAGCGAGCGTGATCTGTCCGCTGGTCCTGGCCGTGGCGGCGGTATTGTTCAGCCTGAAATATCGGGAAGCGCGATATCAGCCGTGAGCTCTTCGCTTGATCTTTGTACGCGCACCAAGATTTACGGTCTGCCAGCTTAAGCTTGTCCTTACGCCCCTCCACAGCTCAGTGGCTGCCAGGTCTCCATTGTGGATCTTCTTCCGGCTGCACGATATGGCCGTCGCGCATGTGGATGATGCGATCGCCATAACCAGCAGCCTCAGGATTATGCGTGATCATGAGCACGGTTTGTCCGAATTCCTGGTTCGAACGGCGAAGCATATTTAACACCACGTTGGAATTTTCCGTGTCCAGATTGCCGGTGGGTTCGTCGGCCAGCACCACCGCAGGTTTATTGATAAGGGCGCGAGCCAGCGCTACGCGCTGCTGCTCGCCGCCCGACAGCTCAGACGGACGATGGTTCAAGCGCTGGGTCAGGCCCAACAATTCTGTGATCCGCTCAAAGAAACCGGAATCCGGGTTGCCGTTGCCGGCAATCTGCTGCGCGATCAGAATGTTCGAACGCGCCGTGAGTGTGGGCAGCAAGTTAAACTTCTGGAAGACGAAGCCGATTTTACGCTTGCGCATTTGCGTGCGCCGCGCGTCGGACAGCGCCGCAAAATCCTCTCCATCGAGAATCACTTTGCCCGAATCGGCCGGGGCGAGTCCGCCCAACAAATAAAATAGTGTGGATTTCCCGCTGCCCGATGGTCCGACTACGCTGACAAATTGTCCCTTTTCGATGCTGAATGAAATGCCTCGCAGGGCAGGAACATCAATCTTGCCTACGCGGTAGGTCTTTCGTAGATCAATCGCTTCTATGAATGCGGACATGCCCGATTCGATCTTACACGATGGATAGGCCTCACCGGCCGGTCGTGGCCTGCGGAGAACGTCGATTCGTCTCGAGCTCGGAGACTCCAGATACGATGTGAAAAAATAGCGCGGAGATTGCGACGACTGAGCGTTTTTCAGGCCACGCCTTGCCGGGCAGCGAATTGCGTCGTCCGGTCGTGCATGCGTTTTGGACCGCGCTTGCGCACCAGAAGCAGCCGCACTCTTTCCAGAAGATCGGCCGGCGCGTACATCCCTCTGGCCAGAAACACGTCGGCTTGCGATTCCTGATCGTAAACCCGCGTCTTGCTGGCGATAAGAATCGCCGGGGTATGTGGGGAAAGATTCTTGACCGCCGCGATTAATCCCGGCCCATTGAGCCCGGGCATCGCCATGTCCGTGACGACCAGGTCGATTCCTCCCTGCCGGAAGCGTTCCAGCGCTTCTTCGCCGCGCGAATAGGCGGCAACACGGTAGCCGCGTGTCTCCAGCATGATTTTGCGATACGAGAGGGATTGCTCGTTGTCATCAACACAGAGGATGGTGCGCTTGGGTTTCATTCGCCGCCTGTATCCGTTGCCTCGGCTTGCGACCCGGTCAACGGATGCTTTCTCTTCACGAAGAACTAAGGAGCGAGTTGGATGCTATCGGTAAGGCAACGCGCTGTAAAGTAGCGGCAAAGCAAATGGCAAATTCCGGCTATTGACATTTTGTCAGACCCTGCAGGATATGATTTTTCGCGACTCCGGATTGGGTTCACCTCAGAAGAAAAGTTCGCCGCGCATAATTTCAACAGAGTTTCCACCGACGCGAACATTTACTACGCGGTTATCGCTTCGCGAGGCACGAACAAAAATCCGGCTCGGCCGCTTCATCTCGATGCCTTGCTCGATGAGGACACGTTCGTCGGGGTTGGCCACGCCATGCTCCACCATCCATGCGGCCGTGCATCCGGCAGCCGAACCGGTCGCAGGATCTTCTCCGTTGTAGAACAACATGCGGGCGTGCAGGCGAGCTCGGGGATCGAGAGTTTCGCGGGTTACGAAATAAAAAAATTTGCCGTTGGTCTTCGCCAGGTATTCCGCCCCAGCCGCCACGTTGATTTGGGGATTCCGCATCACGGCCAGCGACTTCAACGGCGCCACGGTGAAGGCAACGCCGGTCGATACGGTCTGAATGGGAAGAGAATCATCGAAACCTTGCGGGCTCAATCCGGTGGCGCGGGCCACGGCTTCTCGATCGTGCACCGCTCCGAACGTAGGATCGACCTGCGTCATCTCGCCGAAAGCC
>JASHTD010000281.1 GCA_030040725.1 Candidatus Sulfotelmatobacter sp.
TGTACTGTTTTCAAACGGAAGTGATTTTTCGAAGTTGATTCCACGCCGGCGCAAGGCGGTCCCATCGATTTGGTTTGACGATTGCGATGGCAAATTGTCAGGCCAATTTTCCGCGGGACCCTTTGATATGCTCTCTGCCATGGATGCCATCGCCCTGACGCGGCAACTAGTCGACATTGAATCGATCACCGGCAATGAAGCCGAAGTCGGCGAATTTCTTTTCCATGAACTCCGCCGACTGGGCTATCAGACCAACAGAATGCCGGTAGAGAACAATCGAGCAAATGTATATGCCGTGTCGTCCGAGGAACCGCATCCGCGTGTGGTTTTCTCAACACACATGGATACGGTGCCTCCATTCATTCATTCCTCCGAGGATCAATCACGAATTTATGGCCGGGGTTCATGCGATGCAAAAGGGATTATCGCCGCTCAGATCGCGGCCGCGGAACGTCTGCGGCAGGAAAGAATCTATGTTGGCTTGCTTTTCGTAGTAGGCGAGGAACGCGACAGCCTGGGTGCGAAAGTTGCAAACGAATACGCGGCGAGGGAGTTCTCTGCCAATCAGACAGCAAAGGAGCGGAATTCACTGAGCTCGCGCAAATATCTGGTGAATGGCGAGCCCACCGAAAATCGCATTGCGCTGGCATCGAAGGGATCGCTGCGAGCGGAAGTGGCGGCTTCCGGACGCATGGCGCATTCGGCCTATCCCGAACTGGGCGAGTCGGCGATCGATAAATTAATTGCGGCTTTGGCGCGCTTGAGGGCGATGCCGCTACCGAATGATCCCGAGATCGGCCCGTGTACCTTGAATATTGGATTAATCGAAGGCGGGCGCGCGCCCAACGTAATTCCGGACTGCGCTCACGCCGACTTGCTTTACCGGCTGATCGGGCCGACTGGAGAACTGCGGCGGCAGATCGTGGAAACTGCTGGAGACGATGTGAAGGTCGAATTCCCCTTGGAGCTGCCCTTCATGAGGTTAGGCAAGGTTGACGGAATCCCAACGATGATCGCGGCATTCACGACCGATATTCCTCGGCTGACCAATTGGGGTGAACCGCTGCTGATCGGCCCGGGATCGATTCATGTGGCGCACACGGAAGGAGAGTTCATCGAGAAAAAGCAACTTGCCGAGGCGATTGATTTGTATTGCATGATCGCGAAGCGGCTTGGCTAGCATCGATTGCATTCCGCGAAAGTCTCTGGCCTTATCATCGACCGACGGAATTCCTTTGTAAGCTCTACACGAGATCTGCCCGATACCTAACCTGACTCACCCTTATCATTTTCTCTCCCTTCCAATTGTCCGTAAAATCTTTCGAGGTACGCCGAGGAGCATCATGAAAAACCGATTGTGTGTTGGAACGCGCATTCATCAACTCTTGCTGCCGCTGATTTTATTTTTATCTGGTTCTTCGCCGGCGCAAACCATCAGTTTGCGCCATGCTGTGGAGCTTGCCCTGCAACACGCTACGGGCATCAGCATCGCCACTGCCGACGAAAAGCATGCGAGCGCGAGTTACCACGAATTGAGAAACAACTACATCCCGCAGTTGAACGTGGGAGCGGGAATCGGATATAGCGATGGTTTTCCGCTCAGCCTTGAAGGCGGTGCACCATCGCTGGTCAACGTGACCGTGCAGTCTGCGCTTTTCAATCTGGCTCTGAGCGATTTCATTCGGGCAGCCCGCGACGAGGTGAAAATTGATGCGCTAACTACCAAAGACCAGCGCAACAAAGTGATTCAAGATACGGTACTCAGCTATGCAGAATTGGCCAAATGGGAGCGAAGATTGAGCAGCCTCGGCGAAACCAGGGGAGCAGAAGAAAAGATGGAAACGGCTGTGGAAGAACGGGTTAAAGCCGGCATCGACAGCGCCATGGATTTGAGCAAGGCGCGCCTGTCGGTAGCCCGGGTGAAACTTCTTCTGGCCGAAGCCAACGGCGCGGCCGATGTGCTGCGGGAGCATCTAGCGAAAACGACGGGAACATCCTCCAGTTCGTTTGAGATCGATCCAGACTCCATCCCCGCCCTGCCTGAAGCAAAAGAGAATGGGGACGTTGCTGAAAAAAGTTCGGACCAGAACCCTGCGGTCCAGGCCGCTGTCGAAGAGGCTCGGGCGCAATTTCTGCGAGTGCAAGGAGAGAAGCGGTCGCTTTGGCCGAGCGTGGATTTTGCCGCGCAATATGCGAACTTGACTACCATCAATAACTATCAGCGGTTCTATCAGCCCGGATCATTTCAGCCGAATAACGTGACCATAGGCGCAGCCGTACGATTCCCGTTCTTCAATCTGGCGCAACACGCGCGAGTTCAGGAGGCCGAAGCCGATGCCCTGAAAGCGAAAAAGCAGGCGGAGGCGGCGCGCAATTCGGCTTCGGAAGAAACTCTGCGCCTGCAGCGCTCAGTGGTTCAAATGAAGGATGCGCGCGATGTGGCGGAACTGGAGTACGAAATCGCCCAGCAGAACGTTCAAGCCGTCAAAACCCGCGCGGAA
>JASHTD010000282.1 GCA_030040725.1 Candidatus Sulfotelmatobacter sp.
GGCCCGCATGGCTTTGGCCGCCGCTCTGGCCGAAATGATTTCGGAAAACGAAATCACAGAAGCGCGGGCTCTCGAGATCGCACACGCGTATCTGCACGACACTGCCGTCAAGTTGTACGGGGGCAGAGTTCATTGATCTGAAATATGATCTGAAATATTGATCTGAGATCGAAGCTGCCGCGCAAAAACGAAACGAACAGCAACAGACAAACAGGAAAGATGCAATGGCCACACGGAAAAAATTGAAAAGCAAAAGTTCCTCCCGTCGGAAAGCGAAAAGCGCCAGGTCCCACTCCCGGGCAAAGCACGCCGTCACCAAACATGCGGCTCGTAAGCAGGAGCTGCAATACATCCCGTGGCACACCATTCCTCTCGAAGATTTGAATCCATTGCTCCAGCGCCAGTTCGTGGTTGGCCAGGAAATTATGGTGGCGCGTGTGCTTCTGAAAAAGGGCTGCATCGTTCCCGAGCACAGCCATCATAACGAGCAACTCACGTACATTCTCGATGGCGCTCTGAAGTTCTATATCGACGGCAAGGAAATCGTGGTCCACTCGGGAGAAGTTCTGTGCATTCCCTCCAACATGCCGCATAAGGCTGAGGCGCTCGAAGATACCGTGGACCTCGACGTGTTCAACCCGCCGCGCGCCGATTGGATCAACCGTAACGACCAGTATTTGCGCGGCCAGAAGTAGTGTTTCTTCATGTCCTCTTCCGCCACGTCTGAAAAAGACTCGTCCTCCGGCGCACGTCCGGCTACGTACCGCTTCGAGTGCATCGGATGTGCGTCGGTCACACCCTCGCCGGCCAACGATTTCCGTTGCCCGCATTGCGGCAACCTGCTCGAGATCACCGATCCCGCATGGAAAGCGCCTCACGGCAACCCCGAATCTCTGAAGTCTCTCTGGCGCGAACGACGACTATTGAATCGGCCGGTTGACCTCAGTGGTGTGTGGCGTTTCCGCGAACTCTTGCCCGCGCCGTCATCTGAGCATCTGATTGTTACCCTCCGCGAAGGCAACACGCCGCTTTATGAACTTCCGCGCAGTTCCCGCTCCACCGGCATCGCGAAACTGTACGCCAAGCATCAGGGAATGAATCCAACCGGCTCATTCAAAGACACAGGCATGACGGTTGCGGCAACCCTCGCTCGTCAGGCCGGCTTCGCGTGGGTCGCCTGCGCCTCCACAGGAAACACCTCGGCGTCGATGGCGGCCTATGCAGCGCGCGCCGGAATGCGCAGCCTGGTGTTGGTGCCGGAAGGCAAAATTTCCTGGAGCAAGCTCTCGCAGGCGCTCGATTACGGCGCGCTCACCTGCCAATTGCGGACTGATTTTGACGGCTGTTTGCGTCTGCTGCAGGAACTCGTAAAACGCGCTCCGGTTTATCAGCTGAACTCGATCAATCCCTTCCGTATTGAAGGCCAAAAAACCGCCGCCATCGAATTGCTCGAGCAGTTCGACTGGGAACCGCCTGATCACATCATCGTTCCCGGGGGCAATCTGGGCAACAGTTCCGCCATCGGCAAAGCTTTGCTTGAGATGCATAATCTCGGCCTGATTTCGCGGCTGCCGAAGCTGTCGGTGATTCAAGCCGAAGGCGCCAACGCTCTCGTGCGCACCTTGCGCGAAACTGGCGGCAAGCGGCTCGTCAGCGTACAAGCAGAAACTCGCGCCACGGCAATCCGCATCGGCAATCCCGCCTCGTGGCAAAAGGCCGTCAGAGTTCTGCAAGCGACTGGCGGCTCTTGCGAAGAGGTAAGCGAAGCCGAGATTGCCGAAGCGAAAGCTGAAATTGGAGCGGAAGGAATCGGCTGCGAGCCTGCCTCTGCCGTGACTCTCGCCGGTTTGAAAAAACTGTTGCGGCATGGTTTTGTAAAAGCAGGAGAAACAGTCGTTCTGATTCTCACGGGAAATTTGCTTAAGGACCCTGACTTCACTATAGAGTTCCATCGCGGCGAGATTCCGGGCAAAGAAGCGAATGACAGAAACAAGGAGCTCGATTCTTTCCGGCATCCTCCCGTGGTTCTGGATGCGACCCTCGATGCCGTGATGCAAGCCTTGGAGCGCGCGGAGAAATCCACTCCGGTTTCGAATGCAATTTCGAATGAGTCAGAAACGTAAGACGGGAAAGCGTGCAGCCTCGATTCGTCTGCGCCTGCCCGCAACCTCCGCCAATCTTGGCCCCGCCTTCGATGCGGCGGCACTGGCTTTGAATCTGTTTATCACGATCGATGCCAAACCAGCGGAGGCGTTCTCCATCAACGCCAGCGGCCGTGACAAAGACATCTGCGGCGCGCTGACCGAGCAGCATCTTATTCTTTCGACCTATCGCGAAGTCCTCAAATCGAGGGGCAAAAATGTCACTCCGCTGGCTCTGCGCATTCGCAACGAGATTCCGATCGGCAAGGGCTGCGGTTCTTCCGCCGCCGCTCGGCTGGCGGGGATTGTGCTGGCTAACCACTTTGGAAATCTGCGCTGGAGTGATGCCCAGATTATCGGAGAAGCTTCGCGCCGCGAGCACCATCCTGATAACGCTTCCGCCTGCTGGATGGGCGGCCTCACCGTGGCGCGGATGAGCGGCGAAGCGGAAGCGCATGTAATTCGTACCCAGCCAAAAGGGAAGTGGTCTTTGCTGCTCGCCATTCCGGAACAGGCCTTACCGACCGAAGAAGCGCGCCGTGTGCTCCCGCTGCAGTATTCGCGCGCGGACACGGTAGCAAACATTCAGAACTCGATGTTGCTGTTTGCCGCGTTCAGCCAGGGCCGTCACGATTTGCTCGGCGCCGCGCTGCAGGATCGAATCCATCAGCCTTATCGTGCTCCGCTTTGTCCCCTGCTGGCCTGTCTGCAGGAATTGGCCGGCAATAACGGAATTCTAGGTGTCGCGCTCAGCGGCGCAGGTCCGTCGGTGATTATTTTTCTCGATCCGCACGCGTCTCTGCTGAAGGCGCAAAAACTGATTTCTGCTCACCTCACACGCAGCCGTCTTCATGCCGAGGTGATTTCAACGTCAATCGCTACTCGCGGAGGCCGCGGCTGGGCGCCATGAGGCCGCAACTTACCGGCTTGCTGGCGGAATAATCCCGTTCATGCGCAGATACTCCACCATCTGCCCGTAGTGGTCGTAACCGTGAGATGCCACGGCAGACGCCAACCCGAGTCGCGAGACCCGTCCCTCCCCAAATGGGCTCCTTACCGTCTCCGCCAGGTTCTTCTCATTGATCGTCTGCATTGCTTTGTGAACGTAGGTAAACGAATCGTTCAAATATTTCAGAATGTCGGCTTTCGTAGTGATCGACGCTGGCCCCGATTCGTCGCCAATATCCGCGGGCGGTTTCTCCTCGAGAATTGCGCCGGCCAACTCGTAGTTCACGGCGGCTACGTGTTTGATCTGCTGCGCAAACGTTCGCACGCCCTTGAACTCGCCGTTCGTCGGAGCAAATCCATATTTGTCTTCCGGCATCGCTTCCGCAGCCGGAACGAATTCGTGCTCCAGGTTCATAACCGTGTGATCGAGTATCTCCGTAACCGATCGATGTTCCTCTTTCGGTTTCTGTCCCTGCGCGGCCCCGAATGCCGCCAGAGCCAGCCAGCACAACGTAATCCCGACGATCCTCTTCATCATCCTTCTCTCCTGTAAAAATACCGGCGCAGTCTTCAGTCGCTTGCCGCGTTCAGAGCGGCTTTTCCTGCGAACGGCCACTCGCCGCCTCGCCAGGATCGAATCATATAGATCGCCAGTCCTGCCAGCAAGATCACTGCTGCGTAGCGAATCTCTTTTTCCCAGTTCCGCCGGTTAAAAAGAATAAACAGAAATCCCGCAATTGCCACCAGAGCCGGTACCGGATATAGCCACATCTTGAAGGGCCTCGGGACATCCGGCCGCGTTACACGAAACACAATCAATCCAACTGCCTGCACCAGAAATTGCAGAATCAATCGGATCACTACCAGCGCCGCAATCGCATCCTGCAAGCGAAGAAAGCAGAATGCCGCCGCCACCACTCCCAGAGCCAGCAGCGAAACATGCGGAAAGCGATACACCGGATGCACTTTGGCAAACACTTTGAAATAGTTGCCGTCTAGCGCGGCTGCGTATGGAACCCGCGAGTATCCGAGCATCAACGAAAATACCGATGCGAACGCCGCCACAATGATTAATCCGGTTACCGTTCGCGCCGCCCACGCGCCATAAATGCGCTGCATAAACAACGACACCACATACAACCCGCTGTTATTCTGCCCAGCCTGCAGCATCTCCCGCCACGGCACCACCGCAAGGATGCACAAGTTCATCATCAGATATAGACAGGCCACGAACAGAATAGAAAGCAGAAGCGCTCGCGGAATATTGCGCGTGGGATCTTTGATCTCGTCGCCCAGGTAACAAACGTTGTAGTAACCCCAATAATCGTAGGTCGCGACCAGCATCGCGCCGCCCAGTCCGGTGAAGAATCCGGCCGAAAGCTTGATCGCCCCCGGAGGAAAATCAAACGCCAGCGCGGCGTTGAAATGCGTGAGCCCGGCAAAGATGATCCAGCCAATCGTTCCCATCACACCCAACCACAAAATGTTGGAAAGTTTTCCAATCACCGTAATGCGGCGATACAACAGCAAAATCGTGAAGAAGCAGATAACCACCGCCACTGCCGTTCCCGGCGTTACGACCCAGCTTACTTGCAGCGGGCCCGCCCACGGAATCGACACAGCTGCGGTATGCGTTGCGTACACGGTTTCGAGACTCGGCCAGT
>JASHTD010000283.1 GCA_030040725.1 Candidatus Sulfotelmatobacter sp.
GCCGCGCCAGATCGGCGATAACGAAGCACGTACCTAGATCGAATAGAACCTGCACGAGCAGAACGGCGCGAAAATTATTGGCGCCGAAGAGCGCGAAAACCGTCGCCAGAAATGCCGGATATCCCGGCAGGCGCGAAAGGGTCGGCATGATGTGGCCCGAATTCGTTATGCCGTAAACGCCGTGCTGCAGCCAGTTCGCGGCAATATCGGCGTACAGGCGCGAGTCGTCAACAATGGCAGGAAATCGGAAAACAAAAAGCAGTCGCAGGCCCAAGCCTGCCAGGCTCGTTCCCAGGAAGAAACGAGCATTCCTCCGTACCAGTTCGAGCACGCTGTGAATATACGCGTTTGCAGTCATCCCGTGCGCGGGAAAATGCATCACAATCTGAAAGAGTTAATGCTCTTACCCTGTTCTTACCTTAGTTTCTGCACGGCAGCGCGAGAATTGACCGTCTGTGGCCAGCAGCATACGATAAGCGATTAGCCCATACATGGCCGAACATGTCTTTTATGATCCGCGCCGAGCACGCTGGAAGCGGCTCAGGCGCCTTGTGGATGCAGCGGTGCTGTCGCTCTCAGCGCTGCTTACTTTCTTCGTGTACACCACCCTGCGTGACGAGCGCCTGCCGGAGCTGTTTTTTTCTCCCCAGAAGCGCGCATTCCGGGCGCTAAAGGAAAACGAACGAGAGAAGGCTCGGGAGCGCCTGAAAAAAATCGCCAGCCGTTCCCATCGCCGATCGAAGCTGGCGGCCTCGGAAGTAAAGCTGAATCAGGAAGAGGGCATTCGCGCCGCTTTTTATGTTCCCTGGGATGCGGCCAGTTTCTCTTCTCTGCGGGAATACGCGCGGCAAATCGACATGCTCTATCCCGACTGGCTGCACGTGCTCACGCCCGATGGGCGATTGCAGGCGGTTGACGACCAAACGAATAACTTCTTTGACGTAGTGCAGAATGACCACGCGCGGTCGGTAGACGACCGGGTGATGCCGTTTCTTAAATCTGATGACCCAGCCATGGAAGTCTTTCCCATGGTCAATAATTTCGACGGCACCGACTGGGCGCAAGGCATCACAGGGTTTTTGAACGATCCCGACGCGCGGGCGCTATTCCGCAAGCAAGTCGGCCAGTTCCTTTCCTCGGACCACTTCCGTGGATTGATGGTGGATTTTGAGGCCTTCCCAAAAGATGGGCAACCGGGATATGTCGCGTTACTCAAAGAGCTTTCCGCCGACCTGCATGCTCGCGGAATGAAGCTCTACGTCAGCGTGCCGGCGCATAACGAAGAGTTCGGCTACGCCGCGATTGCGGCTGCCGCAGATGGCGTCGTGGTCATGAACTACGACGAACACTATCCAGGTGGCAAGTCCGGACCGGTCGCCGGGCAGGATTGGTTTGTCGATAACCTTAAGTTCGCCACTAGTGTTATTCCCCGCGAAAAGATCATTTGTGCGATTGCCAATTACGGCTACGATTGGGTTCTCAAACCCAAAAAAGGCACTCTTCCGCCCGATGACAAAGATCACAGCGTTTCGGTGCAGGAAGCCTGGCTGGCAGCGCGGGATTCAGAGGTAGACGTTACTTTCGATGACGATGCGCTCAATCCGCACTTCAGTTATTTGGACGAGGAGAGCCATCAGCATGATGTCTGGTTTCTTGATGCCGTAACCGCCTTGAATCACATGCGTGCCGCGCAAACCCTCGGCATCCAGACATTTGCCTTGTGGCGGCTCGGTGGCGAGGATCGCACCTTATGGCGCATCTGGGACGTTCCCGGTGATCCAACGGCCACCGACAAACTCGGCGATGTCCCGCCCGGCCAGGATGTGGACATGGAAGGTCAGGGCGAGATTCTGCGTATCGAAGATCGGCCCACTCATGGCACTCGCGAACTCACGATTGATCCAAAAACGAAGCTGATCACGGACGAAAATTTTGATGCGCTGCCGGAGCCTTATCGCGTGGGCCGTTATGGCTACACGCCTAATAAAGTGGCGATTACTTTCGACGATGGCCCCGACCCGGAATGGACGCCCAAAATTCTGGAGGTGCTTAAGCGGGAGCACGCTCCGGCAACCTTTTTCTTGATCGGCATTCAGACGGACAAATTCTCCGGTCTGGCCAAGCGTATCTACGACGACGGCCACACCATCGGGAACCATACGTTCACTCATCCCGATGTGAGTAGCATTTCTTCCACCTACATGAAAGTGGAACTGAATCTGACTGAACGGCTATTCGCCAGTCTGATGGGAATTCGCGTCACCCTTTTGCGCCCGCCCTATGCGATTGATGAAGAACCGGACACCGCCGACCAGGTGCGCCCGCTCGAGTTTGCCCAGGATCTGGGCTACATCACCGTCGGCAACCGGATCGACCCGAACGACTGGAGCGATAAGGTGCCGGGGCCAAATGGAACCACGCGACGGCACACCGCCGAGGAAATTTCTTCCTACGTATTGGCGCATCTGCCGCCCTGCAGCGCCAGTAACCTGCGTTGTGGAAACATCATCCTCCTGCACGACGGAGGGGGAAACCGCGCCGAAACAGTGCGCGCCTTGCCCGCGATTATTGAAGGCATCCGGGCCAAAGGGCTGGAGGTGGTGCCGGTTTACGAGTTGATCGGCAAAACGCGCGCCGACGTGATGGCGCCTCTGCCAACCGGCCAGCGCTGGGCGGCGCGCTTCGACCGACTGGGCTTCTGGCTGTTTGACGCGGCCGTCATGGGCATTACTTGGATTTTCTTTGTGGGCGACCTGCTCATGACTGGACGGCTGATTTTTATCGGCACAGCCGCCGTCTATGACCGATTACAGGAGAAAATTTATGGCAAGCCGGCCGAGGTCGCTTCGTATCAGCCGAAAGTCGCGGTGCTGATTCCGGCATTCAACGAAGAAAAGGTAATCGAGCGGACGGTGCGCGCCGCGCTGAATTCGAGCTACCGCAACCTGCGCGTCATTGTGATCGA
>JASHTD010000284.1 GCA_030040725.1 Candidatus Sulfotelmatobacter sp.
TTCGCCGCAGCGAACCACGCCGGATTTCACCTCGCCCTTCAGCAGATTCGTGTGCCCGATGAACTGCGCTGCGTATGCCGTTGCCGGTCGCCCGTAGATCTCTCTCGGCGTTGCCACCTGCTCGAGTTCGCCGGAGCGCAGCAAGGCGATGCGGTCGGACATGACCATGGCCTCTTCCTGATCGTGCGTGACAAAAATGAATGAGATGCCAACTTCGCGCTGCAGCGCTTTCAACTCGACCTGCATCTGCCGCCGCAAGTTAGCGTCCAGCGCCGAAAGCGGCTCATCGAGAAGCAGCAGTCGAGGACGGTTCACCAGCGCGCGCGCCAGAGCAACCCGCTGTTGCTGCCCGCCGCTGATCTTCGCGGGCTTTGATTTCGCCTGCGCCGACATTTTTACTTTTTCCAGCGCCTCTGCAACGCGCGATGCGATTTCACGTTCCGGCCTCTTCGCAACCCGCAATCCGTATGCCACGTTCTGCTCTACCGTCAAGTGCGGAAACAGAGCGTAGTTTTGGAAAACCGTATTCACCCGGCGACGGTAAGGCGGTTGCAAATCCAATCTGTCTTCACCCATCCATACTTCGCCGGCGCTAGCGTTCTCAAAACCTGCGATGATTCGCAGCAGCGTTGTCTTGCCCGATCCACTCTCGCCCAGGATGGTTAGAAATTCCCCTTCGGCCACATCGAGAGAAATGTCTTTGAGCACAATGTTCTTTCCGAATTGCTTGGCCACTTTGCGAATGCTAAGGAGTGTCGTGCGGCTCTTCTGCTCTGCCGCGCTCGCCATCGAAATTTCAGAAGTGATCATCGATCTGCGGAACCTTTAAGAACACCCCCGGCCGCCAACAAAGTGGAACGAGTTGCTGCCACGTGCTCGGCTCCTACTGCGCCGCTTTCACTTCATTCCATATCTCGTTGTACTTGGCGCGGCGCGGCACATTCTGCCAGAAATAAAGCCGCTTCTGATAATTGTCTACGTCGTCGAGATGCAGACTCTTCACCTGCTCCGGCGTCATGAACTGAGCCGCCTGCGGGTTTGCAGGTGTGTATCCCGTCACATCGGTCACTTTCTTTTGCGTCTGCGACTCAATCATGTATTCGAGAAACTGATAGGCGAGTTCCTTGTTGTCGCTCGCGGCGGTAATCATCAAATGATCGATCCAACCCGTGGTGTTTTCCCTGGGGATGGTTTCGCCGATCGGAAAATTAATCTTGCGCAGTTGATTCGTCATCAGCGGCCAGCCCATCGAGGCCACGATTTCATGATTCTGAAACAGATTCGTCAGCTCTCCGCCCGTTGACCACATCTTGCGAATGTTGGGTTTCAGTTCCAACAGCTTCTTTTTCACCGCATCGAGTTGCTCGTCGCTCAAGTTGTAGAGCTGCGATGGATCGGGCTTATCAAAGCCGAGAACCTGCGCTGCCATGTAGATAGTCGAGAGGTCGTCCCATACCGAAATCTTCCCGCGATATTTTGGATCCCAAAGAACATTCCAGCTGTCAGGAGGTTGCTTGAACACCGTGGTGTCATAAAGAAGCGGATCGGGTCCCCACATGAAAGGAACGCCATACACCGCTCCCTTGACGTGAACTAACGGCAGAGACGTGAGCTGCGGCGAAAGTTGTCCGTACATGGGGATCTTCGAAAGATCCAGGGGCAGAGCCAATCCAGCCGATGCGATCGACGTGGCGACGTCGCTCGAGGGCGAAATTACATCATAGTTTCCGGCGCTGCCGCCGCGCAGTTTGGCGACGAGTTCGTCGCTCGATCCCATGTACGAGGCTGAAACCTTGCAATGATGCTGCTCTTCGAACGCCTTAACAAACGATGGATCCGCGTACCCTTCCCACACCAGCAGATTGAGCGCAGGCGTCTTTTTCGAGCACGAGGATGCCGATACGAGGATCATGGATAGCGCCAGCAACATCCAATTTCGTGCTTTCATCGTGCCTCCATGTAACTCGAAATTACCGTTCCTGCCCCCTAGAATGTCGGTGGCGTATTCACCCACAATACCCAGGTTTCGCTTCGACCCGGATTTTTCCAATGATGCGGCGTCGCGCTCTCGAAATAAAAACTGTCCCCTGTCTTCAGGTGATACTCCTGCTGGTCCAGCGTGATGATCAGAGATCCACGCAATATAAAAAGGAACTCCTCGCCCTCATGCGTGTAGGCGTCGCCGCTGCCGGCTCTCGGCGCCACCCGGAAAAGATGTGGCTCCATCACGGTGTTTCCCCAGGCCAGCAATTCCATTTGAACTCCCGGGCCGGCTTGCAGCACCTTTCTTTGTTCTGGCTGAACCTGTCTGCTGCTCGCTCCGTTGGCGTCAAAAAAATCCAGAATGTTCGTCTTGTAATAGCGAGCCAGTTTGCGCAGGGTTCCCACGGACCCGCTCATCTGCGAACGCTCGAGCGCGCTGAGAAACCCCACCGAGATGCCGACCGCCTGCGCCACCTGCGAAAGCGAGAGGCGCCGCTTGGTGCGCAGTTGCCGCAAGTGCGAGCCAATCGCTCCGGCGTTTCCATCTTTGGCGGGACGCGTCTTGCCTTGCCGGCGCAGCACTTCCACGATGGCAGCCGCATTCAGTCCGCGCACTTTGCGCAGGAAACGCGCGCGTTTCAGCAGCTTCACATCTTCTCCACTGTAGAGGCGGTACTTGCTTTGGGTGCGGCGCGGGCGCGTGAGCCCCAGGTTCTCCCACGCTCGTATGACCGACGGCGAAACCCCAACCGTGCGCGCTACGTCTCCGATTTTTAAATACGCATCAGTGCTTGATGCACTCATAACTCACCGCGGAAGATTTTCGCCCCACAACGAAAGCTTTTTTCCTCTTGACAGTTTATGCGCCCTTCTCTAACCTTGCGGGATTATAGCAAGGTTGTGGCTGGATACAAGCAATCGCGTTCATACAAAAATTAGGTTCTGCCAAAGTGCCTGGAGGTTCCATGCCGTTACTACGAGCCCGCTGGACCGCCGTTTACCTTGCCGTCTTTTTGATTTCTGTTCCCACCTTCCTTTCCGCGCAGGGTGCCAGTGGCCGCATCGTGGGCCGATTGGCTGATCCTACGGGCGCGGTGCTCGCCCACGCGAAGGTCACGCTGACCAACGAGGCAACTGCCATCAGCCGCGTGGCGCTTACCACCGACAGCGGCGATTACTCGTTTGTCGACGTCGTTCCTGGCACCTATACGCTTCAGTTTGAGTTGACCGGTTTCAAGAAGAATGTGCAGAAAGGGGTCATTCTCGACGTCAACCAGGTAGTGACGCTGAACTCCACTCTGCAGATCGGCGCGTCGCAGGAAACCGTTGAAGTGACTTCTGAAGCGCCGCAGGTCGATACCACCAGCACTCAGCTCGGGGCTGTCATTAACGATCGGTCGGTCAATGAACTGCCGCTGAACTCGCGGGATACCTATCAGTTCTTGCAGCTTCAGCCCGGCGTGCAGGCACAGCTCGGCAACGGGAACGGGAGTTTATTTTACGGCTCACAGGATACCGGCTCGGTCTCGGTCAATGGCGGACGCACCCGCGCCAATAACTTCAGCGTCAACGGTGGCGATGCGAACGACCAGTTCGTGAATCTTCCTACCGTGCAACCTACGCCCGATAGCGTCGAAGAATTTCGCGTGATCACCAACACGTTCGACGCCGAATACGGCCGCAATTCCGGCTCCGTCGTTAATGTAATCACCAAATCCGGCACGAA
>JASHTD010000285.1 GCA_030040725.1 Candidatus Sulfotelmatobacter sp.
TCATTGCCCTGCCATCCCTCTGCCACTGCTCGATTCTTTTCAGATGATCCCGGTGGAACTCGTCGAATCGAGCCGCACTTTGCTCGTCGCCTTCAATGGAGCGGTCGATCATACCGCCCTGTACGCCATCGAGCGCATGCTCGGCTATCACACCGAACCCTGCCTGGCTACGGCAAGCACGATGCGGCAGGGTTTGCGGGCACTGGCGGGAATTCGTGTATCAGAAGATGTGGTTTTCGAACGTGTGGAAGATTCCGAGTGCGCTCGCATCATCGCCAGCTACGCGGCGAGACTCGCCGCCCGGGAAATTCGCCTGGCGCGCTGCGGAAAGCATCTCTGGGCACGCTTCGAGCGTGAGGACGGTCATCCTCTTAATATTGTGTTGATCGCGCCCGAGCACTCTGGTCAGCGCACATCAATCTCTAGCTGCTATCCCGAGTGATCGGCCAAAACCGCGGCCGCCCATCCCATTCTCAGCGAAAGAGCGAGGAGAAAAATCGCTTAATGCGATGCAAAACTCCGTGGTGAAGCGCGGGAGTTTCAGCTGGTGGAAGCGCCCGCACTTCAAGCGGGGCCGATCTCGAGGGCTCGGTTACCGGGAGAGCCTCAGCCTCTTTCTCGGCTGCTTCCGATGGCGCAGCAGAGTTTGCTCTGCCGCGAAATACTAACGGAGCTTCCACCTGCACATGCGGCGCATCGGCGGTACTGCGGGGCAACGGGCGCGTTTCCGGGCCGCTCGAAAGCGTTTTTGAGGTTTCATTACTGCGGTCCCCGCCTCCATCTGACTTGTCCTCCGGCTTGCGCTCTTCGCCCGCCGAAGCGCCCTGCGCCAGAGTCAGGTTCGGTGAGTCCGAGTCCGGAACAACATGCGGTTGCCCGGCCTCGGCGCGCATCACTGGCAACGGCGCAGGACACCCGCATTCCGCCGGAACATCGCTGTCGACTTTATCGATGCGCCCATCGTGAAACATCGCTTGTTCGGCCGGCTTCACCTGATAGACGCGCTCTCCGATCAATTCGGAAACGATCACCGACGAACCATTCCCCGGCAGGCCGCGCACGCAAGTGTTGCCCTTCGAATCGCTGCTGATGGCGTAATTAAACTCGCCCGGCCCGGCAAGAAGAATGCGGAAGTCCGGCGTCAGGATCATATCTGCCGATGCGTCGAGCCGATAATGAGTTTCCATCGCGCCGGTGCTCAAGCCGATCATCAGATCTTTTTTGCTCTGCGAGGGTGTTACCGAAAGCGTCGTTCCCGGGCAAACGTGAACCTGGCCTCCTCGCGCCAGTTGCAGCACGGCGGTTTCGCTTCCGGCAGTTATCGACGATCCCGCGGCAAAGCGGCGGCCGGCCAGCAAAACATCTCCCACGCCGCTGGTGACAGGCACAACTGCAGCCTCCGCCATCGGCGCGACCGCAGCCGCTTGCGGCCGCTCAGCCGCCCTCTTTTGGCTGGCTACGTATGGATCTTCCGGCGGTTTCAACCGCACCATCAGCCGGTTGTCTCCCGCATTCCATTCGTATCCATACGGAACCAGAAAGCTCACCACGATTCGCAAGAACGAAGGTTTCCCTGGATGATCTGAATTATGCTCCTCGCTACGAATAGTGAGAATGTTTCCCTGCAGAACATCGATGCGCTTATGCGGCATCGCCGAACGCGCATTCGGCAGATCGATCACCAACTGTGGCGGCGTGTCGTGCGATTCGATCTTCGGCACGACTCGATGGCTGCAGCTGATTTCAATTGCCTGGCCGGCCGCGTCACGCATGATCCGTACACCTGTAACCACCGGCTCTGCGGTATTCGAAGCGGCCCCTGCCTTGACCTCCGCGCTCTGCGAAACCGGCATTACGGCCAGCAAGAGTGAGCAGGCAACTGTCAGGATTTGGATGGCGGGACGACGCAAGAAAATCCTCTGGAAATGAAGGCTTATCCAAGGAACTTATCACTTCTGAGGAATGGAAAGAAGCCCCGGAGGGAGGATGGAACGCGAGGCTTGACGAAGTTCCGGCTTAGGTTCCGGAAAGAAATTCGTATTCTTCAATGACCGCGGCCGCCGCGATCTTGCCTTCATTTGCTTCGGCCTCGGTGCGAACCACCTTTCCTTTGCACTGCACGCGGATATTTTCCGTGAGTGTAATTTCAGGTGGAAGAGTTAGGGTGAAAGAAATCGGCGAACCTTCCTGGATCGGCGCGTCCAGATACAGGCAAATGCCCCGTGCGCTGACATCCTTCACTTGTGCATCTTCAGTGTGATTCGAGCTACCATTCCTTCTGATCGCGGCCGGAATCCGAAGCGCGAATCTTCGTGCCGACCTCTTTTCCTGCTGCACTTCTTCCATGAGCTGCTCCAACCAATTAAAGTGGCGTTAAACCTATACTCAAGAGGATGGACCGTTTAGCGGAGAGGGTCAATACCACGCATGGGTGGCGGAATAGCTCTTTCAGGCAGGAAAATTCGCCGAATTTCTCGAACTGAATCGTTTCCGCTTACGATGTAAGCTATTGCAGGGATATGCCGTGATCTTCATCCTCGACAATTACGACTCTTTCACCTACAACCTGGTCCAGTATTTCGGAGAGCTGGGCGCCGAAGTTAAAGTGTGCCGCAACGATCAGATCTCCATCGCCGAACTCGAAACCCTAGCTCCCGAGCGCATTGTGATTTCCCCCGGCCCCTGTACGCCGCAGGATGCGGGCATCAGCATTGATCTGATTCGGCACTTCGCCGGCAAAATACCGGTCCTCGGCGTTTGCCTCGGACATCAGGCCATTGGCGCGGCTTTTGGCGGCAAAGTCATTCGCGCCCCACATCTCATGCACGGTAAAACCAGCGCCGTCACCCACGACGGTAAAACCATTTTTAAAAGCCTGCCCACACCCATGACCGCAACTCGATA
>JASHTD010000286.1 GCA_030040725.1 Candidatus Sulfotelmatobacter sp.
TTCCTCGATTAGTGCAGCGAATCCAAATCCACAACAAGGTGTATAGACCAAAAGGCCGGCCACCGGTCACCCCCGTGAAAGTGCACAAGCTCATTTGCATGTCAAGACCGGATGGGCATGTACTCCAGGCATGTCCCACTGGGCGCGAAAAGCTTCGTCCCTAGGTGATCTAACGGCACTACATTTCCCTCTCTACAGTGCTAGGTAAGGACTCGAACGATGGTCCCCCCAACTCCGTTTCGAGGTCATCCTGAATGTGTAGCCTCTGGCTTTTGCAAGGAGCAAGAGTCCGCAGGTACGGCCGAAGTAATGCCAGGAATTACAGTTCGCTGACATTGTTGTTTTTTCTGATAGTTTTGGCAGTCGCGTGCAGCACAACTTCATCGAACACTGCCACCAGTTCAGCCAATCCCTCCGTCAGCCTTTCATTGACGCCGGATAGCGCTACTGTTGGCTCGCTGGCCCAGTTGCAATTCACAGCGCGCGTGAGCGGAACGCCCAACACAGCCGTAACTTGGTCGGCCAGTGCGGGAAAGATTTCGAGCAGTGGATTATTTACTGCGCCGCAGGTGAGCAGCAACACGTCGGTTGTAATCAGAGCAGCGAGCGCAGGTCAAGCATCGGCGGCTGTGAGCGGCGTGACGGCAGGAAGCCTCGGCGCGTCGGCAACGGTTACGGTCACCCCGCAGGCATCCACACCGCCATCATCTGTGACGATCACAACCTCTGCATTGCCTGTCGGGGACGCCGGCGTGCCTTATAGCGCGTCGCTCATAGCGACCGGCGGAGTAACTCCTTATGCGTGGAGTTTTGCGAGTGGATCTCTGCCCGCAGGAATTCAGTTAGAAAATTTCAGCGGCCTGATCTCGGGTACCACCACGCTGGCCGGATCGTATCCGCTCACCGCAAAAGTCACCGATGCCGCGGGACATAGCGCGACCTCTGCTTTGACCTTGACTGTCGCCCCTAGTTCGCCCAGCGGATCTTATGACGGCCCAGCAGAGCTGCCTCGAATCTATATTCAGACCGCACTTGCAGACACGCCGGCACCCGGGAGCACAACCACAGTCAACTCCGGAGAGGATTTGCAATCCGCACTAAACAACGCGAGCTGTGGCGATACGATTCAACTACAGGCGGGTGCAATCTTCACGGGGGCCTATACGTTCCCAGCAAAGAATTGCAATGACAGTAACTGGATCATTGTGCGCACCAGTGCAGATGATTCCATGCTGCCGGCAGAAGGCAGCCGCCTTACTCCGTGCTATGCGGGCGTATCCTCGCTGCCGGGTCGGCCGGCACTGAATTGCACCTCCACGAACAAGGTTGTTGCCACGCTATTACTGCCGAGTTCTGATATCGGCCCGGTGATTTTTGCTGCGGGCGCAAACTACTACCGGCTGATCGGATTGGAGATTACACGCGCATCGGGAACCGGTTTTGTCTCGTCGCTGGCCTCCGTGGCTGCCGGCGGCACGGCAAACAATATTATTTTCGACCGAGTCTGGATGCACGGCACCGCTCAGGATGACACCAATCGCGGAATATGGCTTGAGGGCGGTACGTATATATCGGCGATCGACTCCTACTTTACCGATTTTCATTGCGTCTCCGTCACGGGATCCTGCACCGACTCGCAGGCCATTGCCGGTGGACTCGGAAGCCCGCCCATGGGCCCGTATAAGATCACCGATAACTTTCTTGAAGCAGCCGGGGAGAACATTCTCTTCGGCGGTGGTGCCGCAACCGGAACCCCGGCGGATATTCAGATCAGCCAGAACCATATGTTCAAGCCGCTTACCTGGTTGAAGGGACAACCTGGGTTTGTCGGAGGAACCAATGGCAATCCATTCGTAGTCAAGAATTTTGTCGAACTGAAAAATGCGCAGCGCGTCTTGCTCGACGGCAACATCATGGATGACGTTTGGGGAGGTTTTTCTCAGAGCGGATTTGCCGTTGTGCTGACCCCCAAGAATCAAGCCGGCAGCGGCAGTACCAATCAGTGTCCGATTTGCGAGCTCACCGATGTCACGCTGCGTTATACCTCGATCAGCCATGTTGGCGCAGGGCTGCAGATAGCTAACGCGTTATCCGGCAACAATGGGGTGCCGCTCGCTGGCGAGCGTTACAGTATCCACGACGTCGTGATCGACGATATCGATGGCGTTTTGTACGACGGCCCCAGCCAGTTTGCGGAAATCTCCACCAACGCAGGAGCGCCATTGTTGGAAAACGTGACCATCAATCATGTGACTGCGTTTCCGTCGTCGACAATGCTGATCGTGGGCGATCAGGTAGCGACGAGCACGCCCATGAGCGGCTTCGTTTTTACGAACAACCTGATCAATGCCGGCACCTACCCCATCTGGTCAACCGGAAATGGTGGATCAACCAACTGCGCCTACTACGACATACCGCTGACTACGTTCAACGATTGTTTCGTCAGCTCGACATTCAGCACAAACGCCATGATTGCAGCGCCATCCGGGGCTCCAGCCGGATGGCCCTCCGGAAACTTCTTTCCGGCTTCAGCGGTAGCCGTCCAATTCGTCAACTACAACGGGGGGAATGGCGGGAATTATGAGCTGCAATCTTCGAGCCCCTACAAAAACAAAGGCACGGATGGCATGGACTTGGGAGCGGACATCGTTGCCCTCGATTCCGCAATCGCCGGCGTCGAATAGCGCTCTGCATTCTTCATTGCTGCTGATCCAGGCCGATCTCGAGCCGCTCTGCTAGACTTTTCTTTGGTTCTGTTGGCGATCGGCGTGTCCTTTCAGGTTGCCGATTGCCTGCCTTTTCCGTGTGCACACACCAAGGTAGGTTCACAAAGATGAAGTCTCGCAGCCGGCTAGCGGCTGGGCCACGACGTTGTTTCCTGCTGTTCGTTCTCGCCCTCTCTTTTTGTTCGCCCATCTCGAGTCAGAACTCAAAGGCCAGCGATGGAAGAATGTTCGACGGTCCGGCCGAGTTGCCGAGAGAATATGTGAAGAGCGCTCTCAAAGACTCTCCAGCGACCGGAGGGGTTTGGACGGTTCATAGCGTTCAGGATCTTAACGAAAGCTTGGCGAAATCTTCTTGCGGCGACACGATCCAACTGCAGTCGGGTGCGGTTTTTTCAGGAAATATCGTGCTGCCGGCGAAGAATTGCGACGACGCGCATTGGATCATCCTGCGAACCAGCGGGCCGGATTCTGCACTGCCGCCGGAACATACTAGAGTGACGCCGTGCTATGCCGGAGTGACATCGCTGCCGGGAAGGCTAGAGTGGAACTGCCCGTCAACTGCGAATGTTCTGGCAAAAATCGAGTTCAGCGGCAGCGGCGGATCGGGCCCGCTTCTGTTTTCTCCCGGAGCTAATCATTACCGGTTGATCGGTCTGGAAATCACCTCGCTTGCCAACGCATACAATCTCGCCGAGTTTCTCGGTCCGGCCGACCACGTGATCTTTGATCGCGTGTGGATGCACGGCACGGCGCAGGGTGAAGCCGCGCGCGGCATTCTGTTGGGGCAAAGCCGCTACGTTGCTGTCGTCGATTCGTATTTTTCTGATTTCCATTGTGTCGCGAAGACTGGTTCCTGCGGGGATTCGCAGGCCATCGCCGGAGGGATCGGCGACGGGCCCATGGGCCCTTATGAGATTGTCAACAATTTTCTCGAAGCCTCGGGTGAGAACATCATGTTTGGCGGGGGCGGGGGGACAGCGACGCCCCAGGATATCGAAGTCCGCCACAACCACATGTTCAAGCCCTCGATATGGATGAAGGGCCAATCCGGATACGTCGGAGGGAAAGATGGGAATCCGTTCATCGTAAAGAATTTTTTCGAACTGAAGAACGCGCAGCGCGTACTGCTCGAGGGCAACATCATGGACAATACATGGGGCGGTTTCAGCCAGGCCGGTTTCGGAATTGTATTGACGCCTAGAAATCCTGGCGGCTGCGAGCCCTGCAAGGTGACGGACGTGACCATCCGCGAGGACTACATCCGTCACGTCGGTGCCGGCTTGCAAATTGCCAATGCCTTGTCAGGTTCCAGGGCGGCGATCGATGGCCAGCGCTACAGCATTCACGACATCGTGATTGACGATATCGATGGTCCAAAATACAGTGGCAGCGGGGAACTCGCGCAAATTTCAGTGAACCCTGGGGCCCCTCTACTTCAAAATGTGAAGATCGATCACATCACCGCTTTTCCAGCGCACGGTCTTTTTGTGATCGGAGATTTCGTAGCGAGCAGCGGACCAATCAATAATTTCATCTTCACCAACAGCATTGTTACGGCGGGCGTAAATCCGGTTTGGTCAACCGGTGGTGGTCCGGCAAACTGTGCTTTCCACGATGACCCGCGTACTACATTCCAATCCTGCTTTGCCGCCTCCACGGTTGCAGGGAACGCGATTCTTGACCCGCCGCCGGCATACGGGCCGGGAAACTGGCCTGCCAATAACTACTTTCCGAAGTCGGCCCGAGCGGTCAAGTTCGCCAATTACAATGGCGGCAATGGCGGCGACTATCGACTGCAGCTTTCGAGCCCATATAAAAATAAAGGTACCGATGGCAAAGATATTGGAGTCGATGTGGATGCAATCCGGGCGGCAACGGCCGGCGCGGAATAGCGTCTAATTGCATTCCGGCATGAAAATACTGTGGGTAAAGGCTGGCGGACTGGTTCCACCCGATACTGGCGGGAAGATTCGCAGCTATAACATTCTTCGCGAACTAGCGCACCACCACTCCATCACTTTTTTTTCCTTCTACGCCGCACATGATAACGACCAGCATGGCGGCTTAAAGAGCATTTTTGATCGCATCGTCTGCCTGCCGTTGAAACTTCCAGAAGC